>DAHVFL010000480.1 GCA_027316975.1 Chloroflexota bacterium
TCTATTGCTCGCTCTCGTCTTCTTTTTGCGCTTCATACGCTTCGAAGGCTTTTTCCCAGCTTCCGTAGCGTTCGATATCGGCATCTGTGATGAGATGAGCAACGGTATAATGCATAAACACTTCATTCATCGTTACCGGCGTAATGCGCTCCGTGCGCTCCATAACGGCCTGTTTGAGTTCTTCGACTGTGCCTTGCGCGACGATTTTTCCCTGGTCGATGATGGCGACGCGATCACAGAGGGCTTCCGCCTCGTCCATGTCATGCGTGGTTATCAGGATGGTCGCGTCGTGTACCTCGCGCAGTTCCCGGACGAAGTTCTGCACTTCGATCTTCGAGCGCGGGTCAAGCCCCGTGGTTGGCTCGTCCAGCAGCAGCACGATGGGCGAGGTGAGAAACGCGCGCGCGATGGCGACTTTCTGCTGCATACCACGCGACATGTGTTCAAGCGGCTGGCCGATACGGTCCTTCGGGATACCCAGTCGTCCCAGGATGGTGCGAATCTTCGCGCGCGCTACCGCGCCCGGCATGTTGTACAACCTGGCTGCGTAGATCAGGTTCTCCATCGGCGAGAGCTTCTTGAAGAACGAGGCTTCTACGCTGACGCGGTTGATGAGACGCTGTACCATGCGCTCGTCCTTTTCGACATCGTAACCGAAGATGCGCACAGAGCCGGTATCCGGGATGAGCAGGGTCGAGAGCATACGCACGAGGGTCGATTTGCCTGAGCCGTTTGCACCCAGGATGCCGACGATCTCACGCCGCCGAATGGTCAGAGTGACATCATCAACGGCGCGCACCTCGCGCTTCTCGTTTTCCTGCTTGCGCTTGAGCAACCTCTTCAATAACGGTTTCGATTTCTTGAATATCTTCGAGACGCCCACAAGCTCAACGGCGTCTTTGGATGGGTCTATGACGATATCCTGCGCGATTTTCACATCTTCGAGATGTTCTATTGCCATGGGTTTTCCTCCTTTTTCATCTCTGCAAAGTGTACGCTACTATTCCTGACACCTGATGTCAGCTTTTCCAAAATACGGGTACATTTGTTCGATTCCTTTCATGGCTGAGAGTAGTGAATAAGAGCAATAAAAAAACCGTGAGACTGAATTTTCGTTTTCATCAGTGCCCACGGTTCAGGGGTATCTCTTCATTTTTCAACATTCATCGTAGAATGGTGGAGATCCTCTGGAAATGGGCATAGCGATGCCATCGGTAGCGAAAACGGGCCCGGCGATAGTGAGCTTCATGCAAACATCACGCGCACCGGTCAACTTCACCCCGCCAAAAGACATGGCAAGGCCGTGAAGGGCAGAATCGTAGCGCAGTCTGGACAAAGCCAGCATTCTGGTAGTAGCCATGGTTGCCATCTCCTTTCGCGAGATTTGGGTGAGTTGCTTGCCAGGTATTTTGCCTGATGATCTGATGAGTATGTGTATTGCCTCCGCAATGTCACTGATGCGATTATACGCAATTTGTGAGCGAATTGTCAAGGGCAATTTACCTGTATTTCCGACGTGCTCGATAGTCTTTTTACTCTATACGCGCGGACGTTCCAATTTTGGAAGATCGAATTTCTATTCACTGCGCGCACGGCGCGGAGCCAGTTTTAATGGAGTGCCTGTTAAACGCGCGAGACGCGATTCCAGGAGAGGTTTCCAGATACACCTGTAGGTGAGTTGTCCTCCGGTGAAGACGAGCGAGGTATCGATGATGACGGCGATCAGGCCATCGGGCATTCCTGCCAGCAATTCACCCGCGAGATAGCTCGTAGAGAAACCTAGCACGAGCGCGGGTAAAAAGGCTGCCAGGAACCTGGCCTGGCCCGACCAGGTGGGGCGTGTCACCAGCATCACCAGTGGAGGAACGAGCATTCCTACCAGGAACGGGGCCGTTTCGCGCAATAAATCCATGGTGTGACTCCTTTTCGCATGATAGAGTAGGCCGCCTGCGACGGCACATTGGATGAGCAGGGGGTCTACGGGCGATTTGCCGCAGACCCTGCTCAACTATCAATTATTCCAGCAGAGACAGATCATTGTCAGAGCGACGTTTGCGCCTGCTGGCCCACCGTTTGCTCATGAACGTTCCTGCTTTATTTGGCAGCCAGCGCAAGAAATGGGGATGGCGCGCAAGGTAGACAAAGAGGCGCGGCTGGAGGACCTTCCAGATGCGCGGTATCTCGCCTATTTCGCCACTGTGGAGCGGATGTTCGGCGCTGGAAGGGTCGGCCCAACGGTCGCGCACATAGAGATCTCCCAGGCGTTCGATGCTGACAGCCTGTTCGGGCACGGCTTCCGCCAGGGCATGAGCATATTCATAGGGCGTTTGCGAGCGACGCGGCGAGAGGCCCGCCCAGTTTGCCAGCACAGCCAGTCGTCCGAATATGCGCATGGACGACCCATATCCCCGGTAGAGACGGCGCCACCAGAGACTGAAGTAGAGCAAACCAACTACTATGAGCAGCAGCAGTCCCAACAACACAATACCTACATCCTGGCGTATCTGCCCCGCAACATCGGTCTGTGTTGGTACATTACTACCAGTCGAGCTACTACCTTGTAGGGCGCGATCAATTGGAGCTTTCTTTCCACCCGTCGTAAGGGAGCCGGAACCATTAGGAACCACGGTTGAGGTGCTACCGGTGGAGCGCAAAGGACGCGCAAATTGCGAGAAGCTGGACGATGGCTCAAAGTTGACCCAGCCATATCCGGCAAAGTAGATCTGCGTCCAGGAGTGGGCATCGGAGCCGCGCACAACCAACTGGCGCGTTTTCGGATCGACCTTACCACTGGTATACCCGGCCACGACACGCGCTGGTATACCAAGTTCGCGCGCCATAACTGCCATAGCGGTGGCGAAGTAGTTGCAAAAGCCTTGATTTTCACTGCGGAACAGGAACCAGGAGACACCTTCCTGCCCTGGCGGGAGATTGATGTCGGTGGTGTATTTATAGTGGGTGCGCAAGTAATTTTCCAGGTCTACCGCCATGTCGTACATCGTTTTAGCGCCACTCGTGACGCTTTTCGCCAGAATCTTGATATTCAAATCAAGGCGTGGAGGTAGTTGCAGGTACGATTGTAAGACG
>DAHVFL010000481.1 GCA_027316975.1 Chloroflexota bacterium
GTGCATCACCATTTCATCCGGTTCCATATCAGGATTGATAAAGGTGCGACCCCGATCTTCGCCTGCGTCTTGCGCGTCAAACACCAGGTGCTGGATGGTGGGGAGATAGTGTCGATACTCCTTATGCGGGGTTGTTTTGCGCAGCCTGTTGACCGCCAGCGCATCGAGGATCAAGCGCCGCGCCTCCGCCAGCGTGCAATCGGTCACACGCACCTCTTTGCCCATCAATTTGTTAACGTCCGCCGCCATCTCGCTGAAGTGCGCTTCAATATGGCGTTTATTGCTGATCTCCGTAGAAAAATCTTTCACACCATACCGCCAGAAGTCGAGCACAAAACTCATCATGCGAGCTTCGCTATACTCAAATCCCTGCTCCCAGCACAGGACGATTTCTATTTCTCCCTCCTCGCGCATGATTGTCGTCACGCCCTTCCAGAAACGCGGGGCATACGTGCTTACCGGAACAGCAGGGCGTTCCGGTTCTGGCGTCCAACTGGGATAGATTTTGCCGCCCGCGAGCTGAATCAAAGCGCGGCGCGCCTCTTTGCGCACAGCTTTATCGGGAGCCAGTTCGTTGAGGGCCAGCAGCACATCGGCTGCGTCTACATCCCGCTGCTTTGCCAGCGCTCTCAGGAATGCTACCTGTGTTCCCCCGGCATTGCTCATAATCGAGGCCAGGGCCGTTTCTGCCTGTATGCGACTGCTGCTGCCGCGCAGCGATTCCGCGATGCTATGCCGTTGCTCAAGCAAATGCTGTAAATGCGCATCGTCACCCTGCGGGACGAAAGGCTGTTGTGATTTCTTCGATGTCATGACCTGCGTTCTTCTCTCATTCATGCGCGCGTTGGTTTGTGGACTGCGCTTGCTATTGTCTCTGATTGTATCATGCGGGGCAAGAGAGAGAATTGTTGGGATTGCGCGCACTTTTTTTGCTCGGTGCGTGAAGCCAGAGAGAGCAGAGCGACCGTCTCGGTTGCTCCAGCCACCCAGGTCTGTCATCCTGAGCGCAGCGAAGGATCTCAGTGCCCGGCACATCAGACCCTTCGCTGCGCTCAGGGTGACAGCAGAGGGCTGCGCTGCGGGTGACACTCGACAGCTTGCCGCCTGGCGCGTGAGGCGGTCGCCCTGGAACCCGCACGCCAAAATTTAGTGCGCACCCATCTGTTTGGGCAAGACCCGCGCCACTTGCAAAATGAAGAGTGGCAACGCTGCGTAGTAGAAGTAAGACGGCAGGCTGCGCCAGGCAAAGAACAGGGGCAGCACGGCTAATAGCATAGCGGCTTCCGGGCGCGACTTGCAGATGCGCCAGTACCAGGCTATACAGAACAGCATGGCAAGAGCTTCGAGCGCGGTATAGACAACGCCCGGCAAGAGAGGCAGTATCGGGGTTAAGCCGAGCGCGACCACCCCAACGCCTGACGGGAACATGGGATCGGCGACGGGAGCCAGCACACCAGCCAGCCACGCGTGGAAGTTCCACAGCATGAACGGCAGGTTGATAGCCAGGGCGATCACACCGGCCATGCTCAAGCGTTCGATGGCTTCCTTCAGTCCCTTGTGCCGCCAGATCAAAATGGCATAAAAGGGCAGAAAGAGCCACGCCGGTTGCTTGGTAGCAAGCGCCAGCCCCAGGCAAAGCGCCGACCACCAGCGTCTATCTCGCAGCAGCCATGCCAACAGGATCAGCAGGATATACAGCATATCCACGTTTCCATTCAACACCGAAGTCAACATGCTAACGTTCGCCAGCGACAGCAAAATCAGCCAGGGTCTCATCACTGGATGCACCTTTTTCCAGCCGGTGAACACAATCAGTCCATAGCAAATCAGATAAAGCGGCAGCGCGTTATTAGTTCCGAGCCAGACAAACGGCACAAGCGAGAGGAACGAAAACGCCGGATAGCTCACCTTTGACTCAAACTCCGGCGCATTACCCGTTTTGAGATCACGCGCCAGGACGCTGCTCAATTGATCGGGTGTGGGATAGCTGGCGCTGTTAGCAAACTGTCCCGCTCGCAGTGGCGTTGTCCAGATAGCGAGAATCGAAAAACGTCGCGCAATACTCAGAATGCTCGAATCGACATAGGGATCGCGCCCCTCTGCAAGCAAAATAGCCGCGTTCATATCAATAGCAGTGCCATCGTTCTTATAAATGGGCGTCATGAAAAAACTCAGTACCGTCGAAGCGACTATCTCACCAGCGCCAGCGAGAGAGGAGATGAGCAGCAGTATCACAATGACGCGCTGCCAGCGACGCGGGAGTTTCTGCCGTATCACGACCTCTCCTACCGATTTCAAAGGAGCAGGGCGAAAGGCCATCCACAGCGCAACAAGACTTCCACTCATCAAACCGAACGAAATGAGACCAGACCATGGTGTAAGAAACGGCGCAACCGGCAGGTAGACCAGAACCAGTAAAGTTACCTCGTTGAGCGCCTGCAAAATCAAAGCTACGCCAATCCAGCACGCCCGTCGTTGCAAATCTACGATAGGTGCATGTTCGGGTGAGCTATCCCCTGTGAAGAAATAGCGCATCCAGCGATTTTTATTGTGTAGTGGTTCTGATGGAGCCGCAACAGGCGCGGGAGGCTGAGGAATAATCGCCTGTTGTTCTGCCTCCTCGCGCATATTTCCTGCCTCTCACCGGATACCATAATGAATATTGCCGACCAGAAGCGGCACTCTTGCATACCGCCAGCCTGGCCTTGTCACCCTGAGCGCAGCGAAGGGTCTGCGCCATGGCCTCACGAAGCGTGCCGGCGGAGATCCTTCGCTGCGCTCAGGATGACAGCGCGCCGCCAGTAGTCTCACGATTGAGGCGTCCGATGCTGTGGAGATCCTTCGCTGCGCTCAGGATGACAGCGCGGGAGCGTTTGTCCAGGCTTGTCATCCTGAGCGCAGCGAAGGATCTCGGTACCCGGCCAGCCAGACCCCTGGTTGCGCTCAGGATGACAGCGCGGGAGCGTTTGTCCAGGCTTGTCATCCTGAGCGCAGCGAAGGATCTCGATACCCGGCCAGCCAGACCCCTGGTTGCGCTCAGGATGACAGCGCGGGAGCGTTTGTCCAGGCTTGTCATCCTGAGC
>DAHVFL010000482.1 GCA_027316975.1 Chloroflexota bacterium
CCCTTGTGGGTGTCCCGTGTACCTTACCCAATCGAAAGATACACGGACGGGACACCCACAAGGGGTGTCGCTACTGACCTTTTCATCTATCATACCAGACATGCAAGGTTATTACACATTTTTCCACCCGGTGAGAGGCTAATTCTGCATCCCCGGCAGATTCCCGCTTTCGTAGCGGCGCAGGCCAAGCGTGAAGATGCCGGTGGCAAGCGCGCCGATCAACATAGTAAAGCCAACCATAGCCCCCAGCAGGGGCCAGGTGAATTGTTTCAGCAGTTGCAACGGCACAAATGAGACGAAGCCTGCCGGAATGATGGTAAAGAGCAATAGTCTGACTACGCCACTGAAAATCGTCATGGGATAGGTGCTGAAGGTAATCAATGAGCCTAACAGCTGGTTGGTCAGCCCGTCGGTGTTGCCCATGAAGAAGGCCAGCGAACCCAGTATCACGACGAAGGACGCGAAGATCAGAGCGACCATGCACGCCAGCAGCACGAACAGGCCCAACTGCAAGACGCCCGGATGCAGCACCAGCAAGAACGCGCCCACCGCGAACAGCACATCACCACCGGCGGTAGGATCGGTAGCCGAGATGCATACATGCAAGAGCGCCGCGCGCGGCATACCCAGGTAGGCGTCTAACCCTCCATTCATGATGAGCGTCGCCAGGCGCGGCGCGTTGCCAAAGATGCCCATGCCGATGCCAAATCCGCAGGCAGAGACAGCCCAGATGATCACGATATCGGTATTCTGCCAGCCATGCACAAGAGGGAACTGGCGGAAGTACGACCACCAGAAGAACAGCCACAGGCTATCGTTCGCTATCATTGAAACAACCTGCAAAGCGAATGCGGAACGATATTCCATAGCTGCCTGTAGATTCGCGACCATGTAGACTCCCATAAAGCGCAGCACGCTCCAGGTCTTTTTCAGCAGTTTCATCGTCTTCTATCCTCCATTGATATTCACGCGACGAATAGCAACACGATAGATCGCCCCCAGAATCAGGCAGCCAACTCCCAGCGTAACGCCCTGTTGCAAAAGCAACCCGCCAAAACTTGCCAGGTCAAAATGTACCAGGGTGCGCGCAGGACCATACAGGATTGCGCTGAAAGGCAGCGCCTGGGCAATGCCGCGCAGAGGCTGCGGGAAGATTTCAAGCGGCACCAACACACCGCCCAATACCAGCGTCAGCCGGCTATAGATGATGGTGAATGAATTCGTGTCCTCCGTCCAGAAGGCCAGCAAGCCAATACCAAAGTAGGCCACGAAATCGATGCACAACGCCAGGAACGTCACCAACGGCCAGGCCAGCGCTCCCATCCAGGTGAAATGCGGCGGTCCGACTAACAACAAGGCTATTACAGCTGCGATAACTCCATTGATGCAAAAGCGCACCAGCCGCTCACCCAGGTACTGCGCGAAGTTGTAGAGAACGTAGCTGTTGGGCCGGCCCAGCAAGTACGCCAGCCGGCCAGTGCGCACATCCTCATCGATACGCCTCGTTAAAGGCGGTATCGAGGTTGCCATCGTCTCGGCCACAGCCAGGTACCAGATCATGGCATTCATACTAAAGCCGCCCAGCACGCTCACTCCACGCGCGGAATAGGTAGTTCTCCACAACTGCCCAAATACGAAGATGAGTACGATCAGAAAGAGAGAACGAAACATCACTTCGTAGATATACGCCAGGTTATTGGCAACGCTGACGCGCATTACGGCAGTGTATTTCCGCCATGACCAGTACACGCTATGCCGGGCACGATGACGCGAGCCAGTACGCTCAATCGTTGTTTCCAACATTTCATCCTCCTGCATTCTTTGACGACGATCCGGTTTCAGGCGCGGACACACCATATTTTGCCCCGGAATGTTCGGTTGCGCCATGCACTATTGCGCGTTTCTGACCATAGATGTCGGCGATAATCTCTTCCATCGGCGGGTCGGCGATGGTCATATCGACGATGTGGCAGCGCTGCATGATAGCGGCAATCACCGGTTCGAGCGGCGCGCGGGCGGTGTCGATCTCCAGTTTCAGCCCATGGCCTTTGGCTTTCATCACGCGCACGCCGCCTGTGTCCAGCAATTCTTCGTGGATGGACGTGGTCGATTGCACGCTCAGATGCTGCTCCCCGCTTTCACTATCGACTTTCAACAATTGCTCCGCCGGTTCTTCTAACAACAGGTCAACCGATTTCACGCGCAGGTATTCGCGTTTCAGGCGGGCGACGGGCGTATCGAGGATCACCTCTCCGTGGTTAATGACGATGGCGCGGCGACACACCTGCTCGATATCGCCTGCGTCGTGCGAGGTTAGAAAAACGGTGACGTTCTCTTCCCGGTTCAACTGGCCGATCAGGTCGCGGATGCGCTGCCTGGCGATCACGTCCAGCCCGATGGTCGGCTCATCCAGGAAGATCACCGATGGTTTGTGTATGAGAGCCGCCGCCAGTTCGCAGCGCATTCGCTCCCCCAGGCTCAGTTTGCGTACCGGCGTGCGCATATACCCCGCGATATCAAAAGCGTCTATCAGGAATTCGCGGCGTTTGCGATACTCTTGCCTGTCCAGTTCGTAAATCTGGGCCAGCAGGTTGAAGGTATCCTGCGGCGGCAGGTGATACCACAACTGCGATTTCTGCCCGTAGATACTGGCTATATGAAATGCCAGGTGGCGACGTTGCCGCCAGGGGATATAGCCAAGCACCTGCGCTGTGCCAGAGGTAGGATGCAAGATGCCCGTCAGCATTTTGATGGTAGTGGACTTGCCCGCCCCATTCGGGCCGATGAAGGCCAGTACCTCGCCTTTTTCGAGCGCAAAGCAGATGGGCTTGACGGCTTCACGCTCGCGATAGCGGGGAGCCACGAACGAACGCAGGCTGCCCGCCAATCCTGCGGCGCGTTCGCGCGTCCTGAACGTTTTGGTTAATCCCTTCACCTCAATGATGGTCATTGCAATTCCTCCTCTTTTCGTAGTCATTGTAGATGATCCAGAGTTGGGCTTGCCCCCTATTGACTTCAGCACGGCTGTCATCCTGAGCGCAGCGAAGGATCTCTCGTCGGGCGATGCGTAGATCCTTCGC
>DAHVFL010000483.1 GCA_027316975.1 Chloroflexota bacterium
GGATGCCATCGCTGCGCTCAGGATGACACTGCCATGCGGGGGATGCCATCGCTGCGCTCAGGATGACACTGCTGCGCATGGCACTCTTTGGCGAGCAGGGCCTTTCAAAAAACCTGCGAGGGAAAGATGGGGCTTCGCCGCTCTCGCGGCCCCCCCCCGCCCTGGCTCGTGATTATGCTACAGATGATTGTAATACTTGATAGATATATTAGAAAAGAGGATACTATGTCTCCGGTAGATATCCTGAAGGAAGTAGCTGCTGAGGTCTCGATTTGCACTAAATGTGATCTCTGTAAGGGTCGCACAAAGGCTGTACCGGGCGAAGGAAACTCCCAGGCCAACATCTTATTTATCGGCGAAGGCCCCGGTTTGAATGAAGATAAACAGGGCCGGCCATTCGTGGGACCTGCCGGACAATTTCTCGAAGAACTGCTGGCGAGTATCAATCTCAAACGCTCCGACGTATTTATCACCAATGTTGTGAAGTGCCGCCCGCCCAATAACCGCGATCCCGAACCGGCCGAAATCGCAGCCTGTAATGACTACCTCGACCGCCAGATCGCTGCCATCAACCCCGGCGTCATCGTTACCCTCGGTCGTCACTCGATGGCGAAATTCTTCGGCAGCGAAAAAGTCAGCGTGATTCATGGCCGCGCCCGTAGAATTGATGGGCGTGTCTGTATTGCCATGTACCATCCAGCCGCCGGTTTGCACCAGGCCAGCCTGAAAGATACCATTCGCGCCGACTTCAAAAAAATTCCTGTGATTATTGAGCAGGCCGAACGCATGGCTGCCGAAAGCAAAGCAAAACCCGAACCCGCTCCCATCAAGGAAGAACCACCACAGCAGATGTCGATGTTCTAAGAGCAAAGCAAACAAGGATGGCTACCACACAGGGGCCATCCTTGTTTGCTTTGCTCTTAGCACATTCCTTACACCATGCTGTATTATTCCGTGGCGGTCGCTCCCACCACGAATGCATCGACTTCACCGATTTTGCCACGCCAGCAGGGAACCTTGATCTTGTGGCCCGCGCTCATAATAGTAACATCGCGCATGTGAATATAACGCGAGACGACAGGTAGCCCTTCGGGACCGATTTCCGGCTGATCTCTGGGTGGCACTAGCGCGATATAGTACTGGCGCAGCGCGTTCGCCGTCTCCGGTTCGTTTTCTCGATGCAATTCCTCGTTCAGATCAATGTAAAACTGGGCGTAATGCAACGTGCTTACCATCACACCAAATACCAGCAGACCGTGCATCTGGAGCATCATCTCGATCTCCAGATCTTGCTGCTCCACCAACTGCGTCCACATTTGTAGCGCGAAATCCTGCTCCCCATATTCCTTGAGCCACAAATTGCGCCGCTCAGCGCGCGTCAGCGGGCGAAATGCCGTTTGCTGGCTGCCTGCCCCGGAGTGTTCCGCCGCTGATGGGCGTTCTTCCTGCTCGCCTTCCTGAATTTCATTGCCGTTCAGCGCGTCATGCGTTTCCGTATGTTCGGTTCTTTCGGCCATACCATCGTTTCTCCCGGCGTTTAAGATATGCTTTTTGTTACTCGCCATTCTATTATCTTGACGCTGTCAACCTTGATTCTGATTTGGCGGTCCGCAGACTGGAGGGCAGGGGAATATTGGTGGGTTAGGGCAATTGTCACCGCTGCACGGCTGCGGCTGCGGCCGCGAATACTGACCGGAGACGGTGGGCATGGTGCCATTGATGAACCAGTCAGTGATTGTTGGTTCGCCTGGACGAGGCAACAGGCCGGTCAGCGCGGAAACCGTTCCCAGTTGCACACCGGCCGGTTTAACGAAATCATTTGGCGGGTATTTATAATACTGCGAGGCATACGTCATCACATCACGCCAGATAGGGCCAGCGCCTGTGAGACCGATCACGTTCAGCATCTGGCTATTGTCGCTGTTGCCGGCCCACACTCCCACCGTCAGAAACGGCGTATAGCCCATCGTCCAGTTATCGCGAAAACTGTCGGTCGTGCCAGTTTTTGCGGCTACCGGGCGATCCAGCTCCAGTGGGTTGCCGGGGAAGAACTCGTGATAACGTGACTTCCTATCGGACAGGATGCTGCTCATGAGAAATGCTACGTCCGGGCGTATAGCCTGCACGCCTTGCGGACGCGCCGCGTCGTACTGGTAGAGTACCTGCCCCGCGCTATTCGTGATTCCCAGAATAAAAGTCTGTGGCACGCGCACACCCTGGTTGGCAAAGGTGGAATACGCGCCTGTCATATGCAGCAGGGAAACCTCGGAGCCTCCAATCGCCATCGAGGGGCCTAAAGCCGAGAGCGGTTTCGATGCAATCTCCGTCAGGCCCAGACGCCCCGCCATATTCAGCACGTTCGAAATACCGGTATACTCGATGGTGTCGAGAGCAGGAATATTAATTGAGTTGGCGATGGCGTTGCGAATCGTCATAGGATAGTTAGTGACGAACACGCCTCCGTAGTTTGCCGGCGTGTAATACTTCGGTGGATTAGAAGAGACGAGCGTCGGGTAGGTGGTCTCGTGATTTTGTAAAATCATGGCTGGATACCAGCCCATTTCAAAGGCCGTGGCATAGACAATCGGTTTGAATGTCGAGCCGGGTTGGCGTAATGAGGTCGCGGCGTTGAAATTACCACGCACCAGTGGCCCGGTATCGTTGTAATTCACGCTACCTTCCATCGCCAGTATTTCGCCGTTAAACGGGTTCTCGACCACCACAGCGGCATTATTCACATTATTCTTTGTATTTAACGGGCCATAACAGCCCAGGTAGTTGTCGCAGGTCGCCTGGTACAGACGGCTGTAGGCAATCTGCTCAACCTTCTTCTCCAAGGTCAGGTCGAGCGTCGTATAAATGTTGTAGCCGCCGTTATACACGTTTTGCGTGCCGAGCAAAGGGTCCAGCACATTGTCAATCACATAACGCACAAAGTGTGGAGCCTGCACATTTTGCAACGCGCTATATGATTGAAACTTGAATTTCGCGCTTTCCATTTGCGCCTGCTGCGCCTGCTGCGCCGTAATATAATTTAAACTGACCATCGATTGCAGGACGTATT
>DAHVFL010000484.1 GCA_027316975.1 Chloroflexota bacterium
TGAGCGTCACTTTGCTCCCCTACCCGCCTCAAGATGGCGCGCACGCGGCTCACCAGTTCGCGTGGGCTAAAGGGCTTGACGATATAATCGTCCGCGCCAATGTCCAGACCTTGAATACGGTCATCCTCATCGCCGCGCGCGGTGAGCATCAGGATAGGGGTCTTCGACCAGGCGCGGATACGGCGACACACTTCGAAGCCATCCAGCGCGGGCAACATGATATCGAGCAATACCAGGTCAGGGCGCTCGCGCGCGTGGAGCGCCAGACCGTCCGCGCCATCTTTCGCCACGGCTACCTCATAGCCTGCGTCTCGCAGGTACAGGTTCAACAGGTGAATAATACCATCTTCATCTTCAATAATCAGTATTTTTTGAGCCATACTATGATAGCAACACCTTTCGCGGGTCTCCCTCTCGTCTCGCCCCCTCAGCGTTTCGCGCGCATTGCTTGTGATGTGTGGCGCGCTGATGGCGGCTGCGCGCCATACATCACAAGCAATCGAGCCACCACAGGTGGAGTAGATTTGGGAGGGCAACTACACAGTGCCTCTACAGGGTATGGTAACATATCCACCTGCCGAAAACACGTCTCCGGGACAGCCTTTGCCTCTCTCCAGATCAATCTTGAGCAAATCTTGAACTTTAGCATACACTTTGTTCACATTTGAGTAGTAAGATCAGGGTGTCACACAGAGACGTGTGGTGACACTACATAAAAATTTCGGGCGCGTTGAAGCGCGTCTCTATGAAAAAGGGAATGCAAACACATGAAAAAAATCTTTTTGATCGTTGGCGGGTCTGTCTTTCTGGTAGGCGCCATTCTGCTCGGAGCGTTCTTCGCTGGCCCGTTGCTCGCGTCGGCTCGCACAGGCCAGTCCACTACCGCCGCTACTGGTACGTCCACTAACGCTACGAATGCGTATTGCGAACAATACCTGCAAGACCTGGCAAAGCGCCTGGGCGTTTCCGTCGCTACCCTGCAACAAGATAAATTGTCGGCACGCGAGGATGTGCTGGCCCAGATGGTGAAGGACGGCAAGCTGACACAGAGCCAGGCTACCGCCATCGAGCAGCGTCTCCAGTCGCGCCAGGCCTGCAGCGGTAAAGGCGATTTCGCGGGTCGCGGCATCGTACTCGCTTCGTTGAAACAGTACCTGCCCAACATTGAGAGTCAGGTAGCCCAGGGCTTGAAGCTGACCTCCAGCCAGTTGACGGCTGATCTGAAGAACGGCCAGAGCTTGAGCCAGATCGCGACAGCGCAAGGTGTTACAAGCGCCCAGTTGCGCACCATCGTGTTGAACGCCGTGCAGAGCGCTGCGAACCAGGCTGTCAAGGATGGCAAGCTGACGCAGACGCAGGCAACCACCTTGATGACGGAGCTGCAAAAGAATCCCGCCATCCTGAATCGCCTGTTCGACCGGCGCTTTCAAGCGAAAGCATAATACTCCCTCCTTTTCTTCCTCCTCCCCTGACAAAGAGGGTTGGGACGGTGCAAACCGCCCCAACCCTCTTTGTATAATGTCGCATTATCCACAATACAGGCAAATCGAAAAGGGAAGTATGTGCCTGTATTACTTGCCTACGATTGGCTCTCGATCCACTTGTTGAGGGCGTCGCCGCTCTCGAATGAGACGATCAGGGCGTAGCGGGGTTCGGGGCCAGGGTGCCAGGCGGCGTGCCACAGGCGCTGGGAATCGATGACGATCTGGCGGTTGCGCGGCATGGAAATACGCGATTCGGTCGCGGGATCATTCTTGTCTTCGCGCAGGATCATGTACGAGTTGGGGTCATCGGTCAGTTGCAACCAGGCGCGCACTACCCAGCCTTCGCCGTCGGGGTTCAGGCGGTTATTGTCGTCGAGGTGCAGGTTATGGGTAGCCTCAGCCTCGGTGTTGGGGTTCAACTTGATGATACGCACGCGCCCGTACCTGGCGCCTACTTCCTCTGTCCATTTCACCAGCGTGGGACAGAGTTCCGCGTTCTTCGTCCATATGCCATCTTTATCAGGCTTGCCATGATCCCAGAATCCGGCGCACTCCATCTCGCCGAGCGCGGAAGCGATGGGAGCGAAATTGGTGTCGCCGCCACTCTTCCAGTCCATATATTCAAGCTGCATCCATTCTTCCGGGGGAACCTGCAAGCCCTCATAATTCCGCAGAACAGCAAACCCTTTTTCCGCAAGGGCATCCAGTTTGACGTGCATTCAGTCACTCCTTCATAGTACAGTGGTCTTCAAAAACGAGTTACCTTCACTGGTGCGCGGCGCGATTGTCATTACAAGACGCGCCTGGCGACCTTTTCCATTGTATCATAGCAGCGGCGAAGGCGGCGCAGACGAGTGGTGATCGTTCTCAATCGGATTCATGATAGGATTCGTATACTTTTCCGGGCCTGGTGGGTCATTGCCGGGCGGGCGGGAATCTTGCCCCAGGTAGTAGCTGATGACTAGCGCGGCTCCTACGCCGAGGGGGATCAGGCCGGGCAGCAGCCAGGGGCCGACATGGAGAGGTGTGTTGGTGAAAACGGCTGGCAGGATATAGCCAAGGGGATAGAGGCCGATAGTCAGGGCAAAACCAACCATCCCCACGATCAGCCCGGCGCGCAGTACGCCCGTGCCGCGTCGCGGGCGGCGCAGTCGGTTGGGATCGATGCCGCGCGCGATCAATGCCATGCGTTCGCGGTGGTCGATGTAGCGCAACACCGCGATAAAGCCCAGAAAAATGGCGAGGGCAATCAACCAGCCAAGCAAGGCCGCGAGCACGGATGAAGACATATGCCACTCCTATCTGTTATGGTTTGTCATGCGTATATATGGTAAGATACTATAGACAGGAAAGATGTTTCAATGCCGCCCGCCCTCTGTCATCCTGAGCGCAGCGAAGGATCTGATTGGCCGGACACGAGATCCTTCGCCGCGCTCAGGATGACAGCAGTGCCAGACTCTGGCGTTCGGGATTCATACCAACGAAACATTTTCCATAGATTGAATCTCTAAAGGAACATATGAGAGAGCATTTCTTGCCATCATTAACCGGCCAGGGAGTATCGCTCTCCAGAAC
>DAHVFL010000485.1 GCA_027316975.1 Chloroflexota bacterium
CGCGGGCGTTCGGCTCTACCGTTTGGCGTCGTGGACGGGCAGCGAGCGGCGCGAACAGCGCTGGACAGATATCCATTATGCCCTGATCGAACTGGCGGAGCAGCGCCGCTATGACCTTATGCAGGCGTTTTATGCTACCGTCGCGGGCTTTCCAACCGTCTACGCGGCGCGTCAACTGGGCATTCCCGCGCCTGTCAGTATTCGCGGCAGCGATTTGATTAGCGATGTCTTCAAAGCGGACTGGTTTCATTACCTGGTATGGGCGCTGGAACAGGCTACGACTATTACGGCGGTCAGTTCGGAAGGATTGGACAGGGCGCGCATCCTCTGCAATCGACCTGATGTGGGGCGCGTCATTCTCAACAGCATTGATCCACGAGATTTCGCGGATGGAGTAGTAGAACTGGCTCTACCACATCCTGTGGTCGGTTCGCTGGCGGTTTTCAGAAATAAGAAAGGGTTAGAAGTGCTGCTGGCGGCTTTTCATATGATCATACAGAGGTATCCAACGGCCCATCTCTTGCTGATCGGCTATGTGCTTGACGCGGAAGAGCAGCTTTTCAACGCGCTGGTGACAAAATACGGGCTGACCGGCAAATACACGCTGACGGGCAGAATTGCGCGGCGTGACGCGCTGCGCTACCTGCGCCTCCTGGACGTATTTGCCTTCTCTTCGCTGCATGATGGCTGCCCCAACGCAGTGCTGGAGGCGATGCTGGCCGGGCTGCCTATTGCAGCAAGCCGCGCCGGGGCCTTGCCGTACATGATCGAGCATGGCAAAGAAGGATTATTAGTACGGCCAGGTTCCGCCACAGAGCTATACGAGGCTATCATACAAATTTTGAACAAAGAGGATGCAGGCGAGCAATTTGGAGAGAGGGCAAAGGAACAAGCCCTGACATATTTCGCACCGGGGCGCGAGTTGGAGGATTATGTACAGGTGTACAGGGAGTGTCTTGCCGCTCCACAGGGTATGTAGGGACGCGATTCATCGCGTCCGGGTCGGTCACATTACGCACTGTAGGGACGCGATTCATCGCGTCCTCCCACGCGGCAGCGGGCCATCACGGACGCGATGAATCGCGTCCCTACACATCACCCATGTTTTTCACCCTGAAGGATGGAGACCCATCGAATCGAAATTGTTGACTTTCATTTCATGTGTGTGCTAGTATGAAAAATCATCTTGTGGAAGCAAAAGGAGCAGAAAAATATGACCCTGTCTCCCATCTTTTGTAGTGAGTGTGGCGCGCAGAACGTGCCTGGCGCGAAGTTCTGTGTCACATGCGGACACGTCATGCATATTCCAGAGGCGGATGCGCCACATTCCAGCATAAGCTCTCCCGGCACCGGACTTCTTCCACAAGCCAGCCTGCTGAATAAACGCTATCGCATCAGTAAGCTGGCCGGCACCGGCGGTATGGGTGCTGTGTATAAAGCGGAGGATACCAGATTCGGAGACCGCCCGGTGGCGGTCAAGGAGATGCGACAGAGCAGTCTGAAACCACAGGAACTTGAGATAGCCACCGAGCAATTCAAAGTTGAAGCGAATATGCTGGCCCGCCTCCAACATCCCAGCTTGCCCAGAATCTATGAACACTTTCTGGAGGGCAATCGCTGGTACCTGGTGATGGATTTCATCGATGGAGAGACGCTGGATGAACGGCTGCGCAGAACGTCCGGCAGGAAACTGCCGCCGCCGGAAGTACTCGACATTGGCATTCAGCTTTGCAGGGTGCTGGATTACCTGCACAAACGCCAGCCACCGGTGGTTTTTCGCGACCTGAAGCCGTCCAATGTCATGCTCACGCCCGAAGGGCATCTTTACTTGATCGACTTTGGCATTGCGCGTATCTTCAAGCCGGGGCAGGCCAAAGACACCAAAGCCTACGGCTCTATCGGCTATTCCGCGCCTGAACAGTTTGATAGAGAACAAACCACAGACCAGGCCGACATCTATAGCCTGGGTATCACCCTGCACGAAATGCTATCGGGCAACATCCCTTCGCTTGCGCCTTTTCACTTGCCGCGTTTGAATTTTCCAGGCCAACCCGCGCTTGAGCGCCTGGCAGCGCTCGTCGCCCAGATGATCGAAATGGATAAAAATAAACGCCCGGCCAGTATAGAGAAGGTTCGACAGGAGTTGGAAAGCATTCGGGACGCGCTGAAACAAGCGGTGTATATACCTGCGACTATGCAACCTGCCGCGCCCGCTACACCATACACGCCGCAGCTGTCGCAAGAACCTGGACACAGGGCACCCACCGAATATGTGCCGCCAATGCCAGCGACCGTCGCTGTACCATCCTACAGGGAAGGCGCGCCGCGACCGGTTGCCCCACCACGCCGGCCGGCAGCGGGGCGAAACGTACCGGCTATAGGTAGCAGTCGGGTGAGGGGAACGATTATTGGTACCATTGTCTATACACTTCTTAGCTTAGTCATTAGTCTGGGACTCTCGCAAGCCCAGACGAGTTCTTCTCCTATTTTCCCTGTAAGTGGTGGGCCACTGTGGTCAGACCTGATACTCAGTCTTCTTTTTTTTCTTCCATTCTATTTCGGGGTTCGATTTGGTCCCTGGGTCGGGCTGATCGTTGCGTTTATCGGAACGTTGCCAGTTGACTTTCTAGTTCCCCCTACACCTGCGTGGTACTGGTTCGTAGGTTCGGCGGCGCTCGGTTTTATACCTGGCCTGGCATTTCTGAGAACGCACGGGGTTTACAGGCAGACGAGCAGCATATTACTCGCTGTTTTTTTCAGCATTGCCGGTATTGTTGTGTGGAACCTCATTCGTGTCGTTGGAATCTTTTTGAACTTTAAAATTGACTTTGTAGCATTCTTGCCCGCGCTCCTCGCTACCATACTGGTTCAACTGGTTGCACTGGTGCCTTTCGTGATACTGCTGCTCATCATGAATAGCGTTACAAAAGCTGACGCGATAAGGAAGCAGTAGCGACACCCCTTGCGGGTGTCCCGTCCATCTTGCGGGTGTCCCGTCCATCTTGCGGGTGTCCCGTCCATCTTGCGGGTGTCCCGTCCATCTTGCGGG
>DAHVFL010000486.1 GCA_027316975.1 Chloroflexota bacterium
CATCTACTCAAGAAGAGGATTGACAAACACATGGATATTTCGAGCGATGAGATTGTGGCGATGATTAATAGCACGCGCGAGGGGTCGGTATGGGAGATGCTTGATATTACGCTGGTTTCGGCTGAAAAGGATCGGGTGGTGGCTACGATGCCGATTGGGCCGAATCACCGGCAGCAGGTGGGGTATTTGCATGGCGGCATTTCTATTACGCTGGCGGAGTCGATAGCTTCGCTGGGGACGGTTTTGAATATTGATGCCGGCAAGCAGATGGCTTTTGGTCTGGAGATCAACGCCAATCACTTGCGGCCTAAACGCGATGGGCGGTTGACCGGGGTAGCGACGCCCATTCATCGCGGGCGCACGACGCAGGTGTGGGATGTGCAAATCACCGATGAAAACGACAAGTTGATTTGCGTCTCGCGCTGTACAATTGCGGTTGTGAACCGGCCCCCGGATAATGGCAGCCCCTTTGCCAGCAATGTGCCCAGTTTTGGTTAGGAGCTGGTTGGAGAAAAAAGCTCCATGTGCTCCCAGGGTGGCTGGTGTCCCTGCGCCCAGAGCGATTGGAAGGTTTCATCTATACGTATTCTATATGATCTCATCGCAAGTGACAACAGGTGAATTGAACCTTCTTTTCCCTCTGATACGTGCATAGAAGTAAGAGCCGTGTAGCTCATAAGTCCATTTCCAGGGCTGCCCGGCACCAGTATCCGTCCGGGGGCACTCGTCAATATGGACAATGCTCCTATGTAGAAGTTTTCCAGGTTGTACGAACTAAAAGGAAAGGAATTCAACATGCAACGTTTGACCACCCGCACGCGCCCACTGGGAATCACGGTCATTGCCGTCATAATGGCCGTCCTGGGCATTTTTGACATCATCGGCGGTATCGCGATGATAGGAGGGTATGGCACCCTGGGTATCATTACCTTGATTATAGGTGTGCTATACCTCGTGCTTGCCTGGGGCCTGTGGACACTGCAAACCTGGGCATTCTGGGGAACCGTAATCCTGGCAGTACTGACAATCATTAACGGCATCTTTGGAATCGGACAAGGCGTACCGGCTACCGGTATCGTGAGTCTCATTTTGGCCATTGTCGTCCTGATCTACATGTTCGCGGATCGCAATGTGCGCGCAGCATTCCGCACGTGAGATGCAGCTCTTTCAGATGGAATCCTCCCGAATTGCTCGGGAGGATTTTTTTGTACTGGGGATGGAGCGGGGATGGACAAACTCTGGTAACGTTCACTTCACAAATCCAGGTCCATTACGCCTGTCATTCTTCGCTTCGCTCAGAATGACAGGCGAGAAGTGAACACTTATAAGGGTAAACCCGTTCTGAGCCACTCAACCCCTGTGCTATAATGTATTTCAATGCAAACATCAGCATACAGGCAGGGAGACGCATCATATGCCCGACAACGACGAAAACGAAACGAAACAGGATGAGCTGGACGATACGCGACCGCTTGTGGCGAGTATCACGGTAGGGATTTTCCAGGAGAATTGTTATTTGTATGCCTGCCCCGTCACGCACGAGGCGGTGATTATCGATCCTGGCGATGAAGCGCCGCGCATTTTGAGCCGCATCGAAGAGTTGGGGTTCATCCCGAAATATATTCTCAATACGCATGGGCATATTGACCATATCTGCGCCATCGACGAGGTGAGCGCGGTCTATCATGTGCCGTTTGCGATCCATGCTGACGACGTGTATATGCTCAGCGACGAACGCACCGCGCAGATGTATGGACGCGAAGCGCCCCTGGTGAAGCGCGAACCAGATATGCTTTTGAAAGAGGGAGACCGTATCTCCTTTGGCACGCTGGCGCTCGATGTGCTGGAGACGCCCGGACATACACGCGGCGGCGTTTGCTTCGCGAGCGCGCCCTACTGCGTGTTTAGTGGAGATACGCTTTTCCAGCGCGGCATCGGGCGCACCGATTTCGAGGGTGGCAACTATGAGCAGCTTGTCACTTCGATTCGCGAGAAGCTGTATACGCTCGATGAAGACCTGGTGGTGTTTCCTGGACATGGCGAACCCACCACCATCGGCGAAGAAAAATACGAAAATCCTTTTGTGACTGTGGAGGAATAACGACTTGGCAACGATTTGTGTGATTGGCACAGGGTACGTGGGCCTGGTGACGGGCACCTGTTTTGCCGACCTGGGCAACCGCGTCATTTGTGTAGATATTATCGCGGAGAAAATTGAACGCCTGAAAGAGGGCGTTTTGCCTATCTATGAGCCGGGACTGGAAGAGATGGTCGAGCGCAATGTACACGCGGGCCGTTTGCATTTCACGACCAGCTATAGCGAAGGACTGGATAATGCCGATTTCATCTTTATCGCGGTGAATACGCCCACCAATGCCACGACGCAGGGCGGCGCGGATATGCGGTATGTGGAGAACGCGGCGCGCAGCATCGCGCAGGAACTCGACCATCACGCCATCATCATCAATAAAAGCACGGTGCCGGTGGGCAGTGGCGACGTGGTGACGCGCATCATCCGCAAAAATCTGAGTCGTCCCGAAGCGCAATTCGCGGTGGTTTCCAATCCTGAGTTTTTGCGCGAAGGCTCCGCCATTGCGGATTTCCAGATGCCTGACCGCGTGGTGCTTGGCTCGTCGGACGAGGGGGCGGCGCGCCAGGTTGCGACACTCTACCTGCCCCTGCGCGCGCCTATCGTGATTACTGATCTCTATACGGCGGAAATGATCAAATACGCCTCGAACGCCTTCCTGGCTACCAAGATTTCCTTCATCAATGAGATTGCGCAGATTTGCGAACGCCTGGGCGCGGATGTCAAAGAGGTGGCGGCTGGTATGGGCTATGATAAACGTATCGGGCGCGCATTTTTGGATGCCGGCCTGGGATATGGGGGTAGTTGTTTTGAGGCCGATGAGACCGTTTTCACGCTCAATAGTCCCAACGTAGCAGCAGAGCGTTTTGATGCCTTGTTCGCTAAAAGTGGCGCGCCATTCCAGGGAGATGTTGTAGAAC
>DAHVFL010000487.1 GCA_027316975.1 Chloroflexota bacterium
TGCGCAGCTCCACATCTCACTCTATGGCTACTATTTAACTCTAGTACGATTCAGTGAGCATAGAAGTAGCGTTGAGGCTTGATCTGGTTAACGAAAGTACTCTAATGAGATGTTTGCGCTTTCCAATGAGGGCAGGGTTGGATGGTCGTGTTCGACAACTGCCCATATGTTCTGTTGCTGCGCGAAGGCAGTTATGCTTTGCATGTCCAGTATGCCCCTGCCAACTTCGGTCATTGAACGGTCGGGGGCCATATCCTTGAAGTGAATGAGAGCTACGCGCTGGCCCAGGCTGTTCAATAGAGCAAGCGGGTCATAACCGGCATAGGCTGCCCAGTATATGTCAAGCTCGATTTTGACAAGGGCTGGATCGGTAATTGCCAGCAGGTGTTCGAGTAAGGTGTGGCCTTCGATACTGGTAAATTCAAAGTCGTGGTTGTGATACCCAAAGTCGATGCCCTGATCGCGTAAGCGCTGGCCGATGCTATTCAGTTGCGGCCCCAGAGCGCGTATGCCATCAAGGGTGCGCAATGCCTGTGGAATCGAGGGCAAGACCATTACCGGACAGTTTATTGCGCGGCAACAGGTAATCGAAGCGTCAAGTTGCTCTCCGGTCAGCAAGTTCAGTCCCACGTGCGTACCAGCCACTTGCAGGCCGGTTTCAGCCAGAAGCGAGTTGATGGCCTGCGCGGAGAGGCTGCCATAGCCGGCAAATTCTACTCCCGCGTAGCCCATGCGCGCCACGCGCCGCAAGGTACCTTCAAAATCGCGTTGCGTTTCGTCTCGCACGGTATAGAGTTCAAGCGCCACCTGTGAATACTGCATTCGTTCTCCTTGTTAATACAGTAGCGACACCCCTTGTGGGTGTCTCGTCTGGCTCTGTCCGCCCCTTGTGGGTGTCTCGTCTGGCTCCGTCCGCCCCTTGTGGGTGTCTCGTCTGGCTCCGTCCGCCCCTTGTCGCTACTGGTTTTTGCCGTCCGAATGGGGTAATGAAAGCACTCTGTGTCCTGGTAAATTTTACCAACCACCATGGATAACGTTTTGTCATCCTGAGCGCAGCGAAGGGTCTGACTGACCAGGCACCTAGATCCTTCGCTACGCTCAGGATGACAAGACCGGTTAAGGTCGGGAAAATCCATCAGGATACCTGGACGGGACACCCGCAAGGGGTGTCGCTACTGGTCTTTCATTAAGATAACACATACAAGAGGGCATATGTATGCGATACAATAGAGCTATCGGCCAGTAATTTCGCGGCTAGAAATTACGATGAAAGAAGAGATTGATCCACATATGAAGGCTAAAACCGCGTTGGGTATCGTTGGATGCGGCAATATCAGTTCGACGTATCTGCAAGCGCCGCTGTTATTTGAGAATTTGTATGTCGCGGCCTGCGCCGATATGGATTTGAAGCGAGCGCAAAGCCAGGCTGAGAAATATGGCGTTCCGCGAGTTTGCGGCGTTGAAGAGTTGCTGGTTGACCCGGAGATTGACATCGTGGTCAATTTAACGGTGCCAGCCGCGCACGCGGAGATTTCGCTGGCCGCGCTGGCGGCTGGAAAATCGGTGTATGGCGAGAAGCCGCTGGCGATCAACCGTGAAGATGGGCAGGCTATTTTACAGGCAGCGAGCGCGAGACACTTGCGTGTTGGCTGCGCGCCGGATACGTTCCTGGGCGGCGGCCTGCAAACGTGCATCAAGCTGATTAACGATGGGGAGATCGGCACGCCGGTCGCGGCTACGGCGTTCATGGTAAATCATGGCATGGAATACTGGCATCCGGACCCGTATTTTTTCTACCAGCCCGGCGCGGGTCCCCTGTACGACGTTGGCCCCTATTATCTCACCGCCCTGGTTGCTATGATGGGTCCTATCGAGCGTGTGACCTCTTCGATGAAGATCACCTTTCCAGAGCGCACGGTGAGCAGCGCGCCCAATGCTGGCAAGAAGATTCCCGTCAATACGCCGACGCATATTACGGGCATCATGGATTTTGCGAACGGCGCTACCAGCACGCTTATTACGAGTTTCGATGTGTGGCATCATCGTCTTCCCTATATTGAGATATACGGCACCGAAGGCTCTCTCAGCGCCCCTGACCCCAATACTTTTCGCGGGCCGGTCTACCTGCGCCGGGCGAAAGATGAGCAGTGGCGCGAGATAGCTTTGACGCATGGCTATACGAAGAACAGTCGCGGACTGGGACTGGCTGATATGGCGCAGGCGATGCGTTCGGGACGAATGCATCGCGCAAACGGCGAAATGGCGTTCCATATTCTCGATGTTATAGAATCTTTGATGCAATCCTCCAGGGAGGGCAGGCATATTGCTGTGAGCAGCACCTGCACTCGTCCTGAGCCGTTCGCGCCGGGCGAACACCGCCGGGCAGGTGAAAACTAAAGTAGTACTCTGTCAAACTTCATAGAGACATCCCGGCTGTCATTCTGAGCGAAGCGAAGAATCTCACTCCGGCAAGAGATTCTTCGCTTCGCTCAGAATGACAGCCAGAGCGGCCAATGAAGCTCGACAGAATAGTAGGAGCAAAAGCATGTCACCGATTAAAGGACCGGCACTCTTTTTAGCGCAATTCGCGCAAGATGTTCCCCCGTATGATACGCTGGAACATATCAGCGCGTGGGCAAAGGAAATGGGCTTCATCGGGGTGCAGATACCGGCCTGGGATAGCCGTTTGATTGATCTTGAGAAAGCGGCTGAGTCAAAGCAGTATTGTGACGAACTCAAGCGGCAGTGCAACGGGCTGGCTATCACCGAGCTTGCGACGCACCTGCTGGGACAGCTTGTGGCGGTACACCCGGCTTACGATACGATGTTCGATAGCTTTGCCCCGCCAGCGCTGCACGGGCAGCCGAAGGCGCGAACAGAGTGGGCTATGCGCCAGATGACGCAGGCCATCAAGGCTTCCAGCAACCTGGGGCTGCGCGTTCTGCCGACGTTTTCAGGCGCTTTGCTATGGCCGACCATGTATCCGTGGCCGCAGCGCCCGGCGGGG
>DAHVFL010000488.1 GCA_027316975.1 Chloroflexota bacterium
GCAAGGGCGGCAGCGCTGATGGCAAAAGCAATGGCGGTGAGCGGCATGCGCCGGGCAAGTCCACCCATGCGCTCAAAAGTCGTCCCTTCGACGGCGCGGTCTACGGCACCCGCGCCTAAAAAGAGAGTGGCCTTGTAGAATGCCTGTGCCACTAACAACAGCACGCCCGCGAGCAGGCTTCCACTGCCCAGGCCCACAAACATGAGTCCGATCTGGCTCATGGTCGAGTAGGCCAGCGTCCGTTTGACATCGCGTTCCACCAGGGCCGCCGCGCCTCCAAGCAATGCAGTAATGCCGCCTGCCCATGCGACGACCTGTAGCGAAGGCGCAGCGACCAGGAAAAGCGGGTAGAGCCGGGCCACCAGGAAGACACCAGCCGCCACCATAGTAGCCGAGTGCAGGAGCGCGGAAACGGGTGTGGGGCCAAGCATGGCATCTGGCAGCCACCCCTGAAAGGGAAACTGCGCCGATTTGCCAGCCGCGCCCGCGAAGACGAGTAAGACAATAAACAGCAGCAGGCCGGATGCTATTTGCCCATGCGTGGATGCGAAGAGGACGCTGTCGATGCGCCCATTGCCCAGCGTGCCGATAAGCAAAAGCACGCCGGCAAGTAATGCCAGATCGGCTAAGCGTGTGATAAAGAAGGCCTTCGTGGCAGCCGCAGGCACGCCCGGACGATCAAACCAGAAGCCAATCAGCAAGTAAGAACACAGACCAACCAGTTCCCAGGCGATAAAGAGTGTCACGAGATCGGCAGCCAGCACGAGCGCCAGCATAGAGGCGGTGAAGAGGCTGAATTCGGCGAAGAAACGCCCTCGCCGCGGGTCTTGCGCCATGTAGCTCGCGGCGTAGATGAAGACCATCAGCCCGATAACTGAGACAAGTGTTGCCATGAGCGCGCTCAGTGGATCGAGCCAGAGTGAGAGTACGAACTGGCGACCTCCGACGGTGAGCCAGGGAATCGATAGGAGCGCGCGCTTTCCCTGCGCGGCATCTACGAGACCGAGTATCGAGACCAGGGTCGCGCCTGCCATCGCCGCAACAGCCAGTCCCGATGCAAGTCGTCCATAGCGGACAAGGCCAACGGCGAGCAGCGCGAAGACCAGGAGCGGCAGCAGGGGCGCGAGCCAGAAAAGTTGTGTTCCGCTCATTGTTTCAGATCTTTCAGCTCATCGACGTTAGTATTGCCACGCTGGCGGAAGATTAAGAGGAATAGACCAAGTCCCGCCGCCATTTCGACGGCTGCAATGGTGAAGATGATGATGGCGAATACCTGGACATCGAAATTGACCGGTTTCACGAAGCGCCAGAACGCGATGAGCGTCAAGAGAGAGGCGTTGAGCATAATTTCGATGCTCATCAACACCATCAGGGCGCTGCGCTGTGAGAGTACGCCCGCGATGCCGATGCCAAAAAGCAGCGCACCCACAATCAGATAGGGAACGAGTCCTGGGCCGTTCATCTGTGTTCTCCTTGTCTGCTCGTATCACCTGGAGCAAGCGTTTCTTGAACCGGAATCAGCGTCATCCCGCATTTTGGACAGTTACCGGGTTGTTTCTGTTGCACCTCGGGATGCATGGGACAGGTATACATCCGTTGCTCTTTCTCTCCGGTTTCAGTCTGCTGCATCGAGGGTTGTTTTACAGGTTTGCCCTCGCGCTTCCCCAAGATCACCGCGCCCGCGATGCCTGTCACAATCAGAAAGGCCGCACCCTCGAAACCTATCATGTAGCGCGAGAGTAAAAGTTGGCCAATCTGCGTCGTCGCATCCTGTGTTGGGCCGGTCGCAGAAAGCGACCAGGGCGTCTGGATCACCAGGATGATGAGCAGAATGGCAGCTACCGCGCCAAGCGCGACGGCCCAGGGCAGTTGAGCCGTTGACATTGCCATTCCAACCATCATATCGTAATACTGGCGAGGAGTCATCCCGGCATGATTGCGCATACCATCGTTCGACATCTGCCTGTCATGCTTATGACTCTCACCCATAGCCATACTCTGCATCTCGTGACCGGACGAATGAGCGCCAGCATGTTCCATCGACATGCTTTTGTTATCGTGCTCCGTAGGCATCGACATTGTATCGTGTTCCATGTGTTCCATAGACATTGACATGGCGTGATGATCGCTTTGTGTCTGCTCTTGCATGGAATCGTTAGCCGGGATCAGCGTCATGCCACATTTTGGACAGGCGCCTGGCTGGTCCTGTCGCACCTCGGGGTGCATCGGGCACGTAAACGTCTGAGAAGCAGCATCTTGAGATGTGTCGCCGTTGGTCATCTCAGATCGGGGGATCAACGTCATGCCGCATTTTGGGCACGTTCCTGGACCTGCCTGGCTTACCTCTGAATGCATGGGACAGGTCCAATCGGACACATTCGCGCCATGCTGCGGTTCTTTGTCATCAGCAGTATCTTCCTCCGGCGGATTGACACGCGGCATAGTCATGGAAAAGGCGGCGGGGCCGGGGATACGCATATCCCGTTTCATGCCCCACATCATCTCACCGCCCGGGTCCATCATTATCATGACCATGAAGAGCACCATCACCAGCATACCGCCGACGTTCATCATAACCTGAATAGCTGCCATGAGATCGGCATTTAAGAGAATGAACAGACCGGCGAGCGCCACGAAACTTGCCATCAGGGCCAGCCCGGCGCGATACATACTCATGGTGAGGATCATACTGGCGGCAGTAACGACGGCTATTATGGAAAGCGAAAGGAAAATGATCCACTCTATAGCAGCACCGTTCATGGTTTCCCTCCCGGCACGATCAGCGTGAGAATGCCTGCTAGCGTGATATTGACGAGCGAGGCGGGTAACAGGATTTTCCAGGCGAACGAGAGCATCTGGTCGTGCCGCAAGGTGGGCAGGAAACGACCGGCCCACAGCACAAGCGCGGAAAGCGCAAAGGTTTTGAGGACGAACCACAAAGGCGCGGGCAGGAATGGACCCTGCCACCCTCCGAAGAACAGCACGACGCCCATGCTCATTAAGAT
>DAHVFL010000489.1 GCA_027316975.1 Chloroflexota bacterium
GGTCTAGCGCGTATGCCTTTTCGTCGTTTCCTGGCAGCAGCGGCGAGCGGCTCGGTTATCTGGTGCGTGGGGATACTTGCGATTGGCTGGAACGTGGGCTATCGCTGGCGACTGGCGCTTTACCTTATGCAGCGCTTTACAGTGCCGGTGGTGCTGGTTATTGTCTTGCTGGTGGGAGGGTACTTCCTGGTGAAAACGACGATCAAACACCGCCTGGATGCCCGCTTACAGGAGATGCCAGGCGGTGAGGTGGATGCTGAGAATCAGAACAACCATGACTTCCTCGAAGTGTGAATGATTAGACCTTCACCAGGGTCATTCCGAAGATATCGCCTGATGCGCCAATCTCCTCCAATGCCCATTCGGGTATGGGATCATCCACTGAGATAATCATAAGGGCGGTTTCGGGCGCGTGTTGGATGTCTCGAACATGCGGCGTGCGCACGATTGGTCCTACATCCATATGACGGATGTTGACCTTTGCTTTGCCCAGCACGGTACCGACTCGCCCGATCATGCCGGGCTGGTCGAGGTTGCGGCAGAACAGGATGTAACCCTCCGGCGCAAATTCTGTCCAGTAGCGACCCACGCGCACGATGCGCGCTTCGTTCTGCATGACGGTGCCGCCCAGCACATTTATGTACTCATCGCCGGAGCCTGGTTTACCGGCCAGGGATGATACGTGTCCGTTCTGGCCCGGCACGTGAATGGTGATCAGATTCGTAAACGCGGTTGATGCGGTTGACTTTTGTTCGATGATCTCCAGCCCGCGTTGCTTTGCCAACAACTGGGCGTTAATCATATTGACATGCGCGTCCGAGACGGATTCCAGCAGTCCTTTGATGAGGGCTGCTTGCAAGGGACGCAGGTCATAATTGGCAATATCGCCATTGTAGCTAATCTCGATCTTGTTGAGCGGGCCGGGCTGCAATTGCGTATACAACCGTCCCATTTGTTCGACCAGTCGCATATAGGGTTGCAGCGTCTTGAGCGTTTCGGGCAAGATGAGCGGGGCGTTGACCGCCGCTCGCGGAAAACCGCCGCGCAGTACCGAAACAATCTGCTCAACC
Organism: Chloroflexota bacterium; assembly: GCA_027316975.1. Taxonomy (GTDB): domain Bacteria; phylum Chloroflexota; class Ktedonobacteria; order Ktedonobacterales; family Ktedonobacteraceae; genus CF-113. The sequence goes on from DAHVFL010000489.1 coordinate 1,071, forward strand.
ACGTCGAGGGCGACTCCCACTTGCGCCTCTTCGGTCGATGCGCCGAGGTGGGGCGTGGCGATCACGCGCTCGTGCGCCAGCAGTTGTCGCACGATGTCATCGTCGCGCACCGGCTCCTGGCTAAAGACATCGAGGGCGACGCCCGCCAGACGGTTTTCATTCAGCGCGTGCAGCAGCGCCTCTTCGTCGATCAAGCCGCCGCGCGCGCAGTTAATCAGGCGCGCTCCCTGCTTGATGAAGGTCAGTTCGCGCGCGCCGATCAGCCCGCGTGTTCCCTGGGGGCCACTGGTGAGCGAGGTGTGCAGGGTCACGAAATCGGCCTGTTGCAGTAGTTCATCCATGCTTAACATGGTGATGCCCAACGTGTCTGCGTGTTCCTGCGAGACGTAGGGGTCAAAAGCGATCACCTGCATTGCCAACCCCTGGGCGCGCTGCGCTACCTCTTTGCCCACTTTTCCCAGGCCGATGATGCCCAGTGTTTTATGGCGCACCTCGATGCCCAGGAAGCGGCTTTTTTCCCACTTGCCCGCTTTCATGCTGCTATTGGCGGCGGGAACGTGGCGTGCCATCGCCATCAGCATAGCGATGGTATGCTCGGCAGCCGCGATAATATTGCCCGTGGGCGAGTTGACCACCATGATGCCCTGGCGCGTTGCCGCGTCGATATCAATATTGTCCACGCCCACTCCGGCGCGGCCAACGATCTTGAGGCGTGGCGCGGCTGCCAGGACATCCGCCGTTACCTGTGTCTCACTGCGCACGATCAGGGCCGTATATTCACGTATACGCGCTCGCAGTTGCTCAGGTTTGAGGCCGGTCTGCACATCGACCTGCGCTTCGGGCAGTTCCTGGCGCAGCTGTTCGATACCCTCCTGCGCGATGCGGTCTGCTATAAGAATGCGAAAATTGGCTTCTTCCATCACTGCTCCATACTCCCTGCTCTTCTATCCTTGAAAGCCGAACTCGCGCAGGCGGATTTCAAATTTGTCCAGGGCCTCGACCAGGTCGGCTTCCTCGAAGAAGCCCAGGTGGCCGACGCGAAAAATCTTCCCCTCAAGCTGCTCCTGTCCACCACCAAAGACCACGCCATCTACCTCGCGCGCCTTTTTGAGCAGCGCTTTGCCATCGATTCCTTCCGGTAGTAAGATCGCCGTTACCGTGTTCGATGCGCGGTCATGGTCGGCCAGCAGCTTCAGTCCCATGTTTTTAGCGCGCCAGCGCACGTAATCGCCGATACTCTGGTGCCGCTCGAAAATGGCTTCGCGTCCCTCGGCGAGCATCAGTTCGAGCGCGACATCCAGCGCGTAAAAGACTGAAACCGGCGGTGTTGTCGGGTGCTGCCACACTTCCAGTTTCTTGCGCCACAGTTCCCAGTCAAAGTAGAAACGCGGCAGCGTTGCGCTCTTGCTGGCTTGCCAGGCCCGCGAGCTGGCGGCAAGCATCATCAATCCCGGCGGTGAACCCCAGCCTTTTTGTGAGGCGGTGAATACCACATCGATGTCCCAGGCGTCCATTTCCAACGGCACGCAGCCCAGCGAGCTAACAGCGTCCACCAGGACCAGCGCGTCGGGATTGTGGCGACGTATCACGGCGGTCAGCGTTTCCACGTCGTTGGTAACACCGGTTGATGTCTCGTTGTGCGTCATAACCACGCCCTTGAAAGGTTTGCTCGCCTTCAAACGCTCCTCGATGATGTTGGGGTCAGCCGCCTGTCCCCAGGGGAAATCGATGCGCGTAATATCCAGCCCGTAGATAGCGGCGATTTTGGCGAAGCGGTTGCCGAAGGAGCCTATCGAAATGGCGATCACATGGTCGCCGGGCGAAAAAAGATTGGCAATGGCCGACTCCTGGCCGCCTGTACCAGAAGCCGGATAGGTTAGCACCGGGGAAGCCGTCTGGAAGAAATATTGCAAACGGGCCGTTACTC
>DAHVFL010000048.1 GCA_027316975.1 Chloroflexota bacterium
CGCCTGTTGAACCAGCGACTCGCGCCCAGTTCGCTTGAGCCGCGCGCCTGCATGTTCGATTATGACCCGGCAAGCGGGGAGCTTACCGCCTGGTTGTCCTGCCAGAGTCTTTTCCGCGCCAGGGATACGCTGGCCGCGTTTCTGGGTATGGACCGCAATCGCATTCATGTATGCAATGCCGATGTAGGCGGGGCCTTTGGCGCAAAGAACAACTTCCTGGGAGAAGAGATCATCGCGGCATTGCTGGCGATGAAGTTTGCGCGGCCTGTCAAGTGGATTGAGCAGCGCAGCGAAAACCTGCAAGCCCAATCGCAGGGGCGCGGCCTGCTCAGCTATGTTGAGGCTGCCTATCGAAATGATGGTAGGCTGCTTGGTTTGCGTGTGCGCCTGTTAGGCGACCTGGGAGCGTTTCTTACCTACCTCACGCCTATGATGCCCATACGCGTACCCTCCATGCTGTGTGGGCCGTATCAGGTGCAGGCAGTGGAAAGCCATGTACTCGGCATATTCACCAATAAGGCTACCATTGCCCCCTATCGTGGCGCGGGGCGACCGGAAGCGGCTTATATTTTAGAGCGCGTTATGGATCGCATCGCGCTGAAACTCGGCCTCGATCCGGCAGAGGTGCGCCGCCGCAATTTCATCCCACCGCAAGCGACTCCGTATAAAACGGTGACGGGCATCGTGTACGATAGCAGCAACTATTCAGCGGCGCTCGAACGCGCGCTCGAACTGGCCGACTATAAGGGCTGGCGAGCCAGACAACAGGAATATCGCCAGGCCTCAAATCCGCGATTACTGGGTATTGGCCTGGCGTCTTTTATCGAATTGTCCGGTGATAGCGTCGCGCCCCCGGCCAACACGCCGCGTGAAGCCGCCACTGCGCGGATTCGCAGAGATGGCAGCGTGCTGGTACAAAGCGGCGTTGCCCACAATGGGCAGGGCCATTTCACCGCCTTCGCGCAAATTGTAGCCTCCGCGCTCAATATACCAGCTTCTACCATAGAAGTTCGCATGAACGACAGTAATCTGCCTGGCTTTAGCACCGGCACTTTCGGCAGCCGCGTCACGCAGGTCGCCGGCTCGGCGGTACTGCTTGCCGCAGAAGCTGTCAAAGAAAAAGCATTGCGAGCGGCCGCGCATGTGCTGGAAGCCGCGCCTGCTGATCTCGTGATGGAGGATGGACAGGTACACGTGCGGGGGGTTGCCACGCGCGCGGTAACGCTGAGCGAACTTGCCCGCATAGTCGAGGAACAACCCGACCTCATCGAGCACGAGGGTCCCAACCCTGTCAATGATGTACCAATTGAGGGACTGGCGGCCTGGCGCGATTTTAGCCCAACCGGCGCAACGTATTCTTCAGGTACGCACCTGGCAGTAGTAGAGATTGAGCGCGAAACCGGCGAAGTGCATATACTTCAATACGTGGCGGTTGACGATTGCGGGCGCATACTTAATCACTATCTCGTCGAAGCCCAGGTACACGGCGGGCTGGCGCAGGGCATCGGCCAGGCGCTCTATGAAGAAGCGCTCTACGATGCAGATGGTCAAGTGCTGAGTGGCACACTGATGGACTACGCTCTGCCAAATGCCAGGATGCTGCCAGATTTTGTGACGGACTTTATCGAGACCCCTTCGCCTTTTAACCCGTTGGGAGCGAAAGGAGCCGGTGAATCGGGCTGCATAGGAGGCCCACCTGCCATTGTCAATGCCGTGCTGGACGCGCTCGCTCCGCTCGACATCACCAGCATAGATATGCCACTTCGACCAGAGAAAATCTGGTTGCTCGTTCAAGCCGCATCGCTTGCGCCCGTTCACGCACGCAAGGAAGATTCTTGATGCCCCAGGTACACTATTCAGGTATAGGAGACACAGATGACAGAACAGTACGATATCGTCATTGCTGGAGCAGGTCATAACAGCCTGATAACGGCTGCATATCTGGGAAAAGCCGGGTATTCATGCCTGTTGCTGGAAGCGCGACACGTGATCGGCGGCGATACCATGACCGAGGAATTGACGCTGCCCGGCTTCCAGCATGATACCTGCTCGACTACGCACGCTCTTTTCATGCAAAGCCCCATCTGGACGAACCAGGAATTGCCGTTAGCCGAGTACGGTTTGGAGTATATTAAAGCCGATCCCGTCTCACATGTCGTATTTCCTGATGGCACGTACATCACGCAGTGGATGGACATCGACCGCACCTGCCAGGAGATTGCTAAATTTTCGCGGCGGGACGCGGAAGCTTACCGTAAGATGATAACCGACTGGCGCAGCGTCTCGCCCATTTTTAACAAGATGCGCTATACTCCTGCCGGTTGGGATGCATCGCTTTCTGGATTGCTGGCTGACCACCCCCAGGGCGCGATGTGGATGCGCCGCCAGGCACTCTCGGCATGGGACATCATCGACGCCGCTTTCGAGGACTGGCACGTCAAATCGTGGATGATGTGGTTCGCGGAAGGCACGTTGCAGCCAGGCGAGCGACCCGGCACGGGAACGCTCGCCTATTCCTTTGTGGCAGGTCGCCAGCGCAATGGCTGGGCCATCCCAAAGGGCGGTTCCGGCAGCCTGCCCAACGCGCTGCGCCGCATCATCGAGTCGCAGGGTGGAAACATCCTCACCAACCAGCGTGTAGAACGCTTGATTCTAGAGCAAGGTCGTTGTGCAGGCGTCGAGACCGCTTCTGGCGAGCAGTTCCGCGCGCGCCGCGCCGTCGTCTCCACCATCCACGTCAAGCACCTGGTTAATATGGCTCCCGCTGAGGCCTGGGGGGAAGCCTTCTTGTACGGCGTGGAGACCTATAAGGCGGGTCGCACGTTATTTGTGGCCCATTACGCCACCACAGAACCACCGCGATTTCTTACCGGTGACGGCACGCTGGAACTGGTAGCGGCAGGAGTGGCGCAAACGGCGGAGCGCCAGTTGAACGTAGGTAACGACTTCCATCGTGGCATCGCATCCCTGGATCAGCCAGTATTGCTCATCTTGACGCCATCTGTGAAGGATGACACGCGCGCACCCGCCGGCAAGCACATGATTAAGGTGATGGGCCAGCAACCCTACTCGTTGCGCGAGGGTCCTCAAAGGTGGGATGAGATCAAAGAGGAGATAGCAGCCAGTAACCTCGCCGAGTTGCGTAAATACGCGCCCAATCTGACCGGCGATAAAATCCTTGCCAGCGAGATACGCAGCCCCCTCGACCTGGAACGCTACAACAGTCATAACTGGCACGGCAGTTGTCATGGCGGAGATATGGACCCGTCGCAATCCGAAACGCTGCGCCCGGTTCCAGGTTACGCTCAACACCGTATGCCCATTCCCGGCCTCTATCAAACGGGCGCGACTACGCATCCGGGCGGTTCAGTTACCGGCGGCCCCGGTCGCAACGCCGCGCTGGTGCTGCTCAAAGATTTAGGGCGGGATTTGAACGAGGTGATTCATGCATACTAAATCATGTTCCCATAGCTTCGCTTTCAGGTTCATTCACAATGGTTGAAGTCAATTGTTCAATCACTTTGATATCTGCTTCGCGCAACGTCACCTGGCTGCCCTCGTTGAGCCATTCCATAACGTCAACCAGCAGCGCGGCATCGTACCCATTTTGCGTGCGCACGAGTTGAAACTGCGTCACCTTCACGACGCGATAATCTGGATAGCCTGGAACGGCTTTGCCTATGAGTTCATTGGCCCAGCTTGCAATTTCAGTTACTGTTTCCGCCCGCTCACAGGCAAGCATACATGTTTCCATCATTCGTTCTGTTTCCTATTCCTGAATGCTCCGCTCTTACGGGTGATGGTCTGGCGCGGTTCAAATCAATTTTGCTGTCGAAGCTAGCACGCGCTATACGCAAAAAAAGTTGCACTCCGGGTAGTGCAACTTTGTGTATTGGCAAATTGAAGGACAGAGACGAAGCGCTGCTTTTCTCCTGAGAACTGGTTAGCGCTGGCAGACATCCCTCCCGCTTTCATCACCGAAGCAGTGACCATCTTTTGTAAGGATGACCACGCTTTTGATGTTTGCGAACTGCTTGAGGGTAGCAGTGATTTCAGCTTGCACGCGCGCATCCGCGCCAATGCCGGGTGAGTTGAGACCGCGGCAGAATTTCACAGTAGCCGTTCCCGCCTGCGGCGATGTACCCTTCATATTCAGGGTGATGATAAAGTCGGCTCCTCCGACAGGCAATCCGGTGCAATTCGATGGACCACCCAGCATGGTATTCAGTTCCGAGAAGTAGCCCGCCTGTTGCTCAGAGAGAGTGGGACCAGCGATCAGGAGCTGAATGGAGAAGGTCGCTACAGCTAAAGTCGGCGACGAGCGATTGACGGGGAAGGCGGCGTTTAAATTTTTCATTTGTAGTGAATCAGGCCACTTTGAGAAGTACACTTGAATTGGATAACTGGTAGCCGCAGAGGATGTCGGTGCCTGGGTGTTGTTCGATGCAGCACTGGCCGAGGGAATGGCATTCCCACTACAGCCGCTCAGCAGAATAACGAATGCTAGAAGCGAACTTACTCCTACAAAAGACGCCAGACGAGGACGATGAACAGAGGATAGCAGAACCACACTGTTTTTCCATGAATGTTTCATAGCTGTTTTCTCCTTCGACGAGAAACGTACATTTTGAGACATAGCAATAGTTGTTTGCATTAAAAGTGAGACGAAACGATTAGTAAGAATTTGCTACTTCATTGCCATTGTACATTCATTGATGTGGGTAGTCTATGAGGCAGTTCACTACTACAATGTGATATACATCACAAATTATTTTTTTGAAGCCGTTTGACACCCAACATTGCAGCGTGCTAGACTGCGAACAGGGAAACTACTTTCAGCCTGGGAGATATCAGAGGCCGTCGCCTCAATGCATAATCGTCCAGACCGCCTGCGTATGCAGCGCCAGCTTCGTGGTATCGACATCTTCGGTGGTTGGATCGACAAACAGGGGCAGCGACACCGAGAAAACGCTGCCTTCTCCCTGCACGCTTTGCACATCGATACGCCCGGCATGACGCTCAACCAGCTTGTGCGCGATGTACAAACCTAACCCCAACCCTCTCCTCGAGCCTGCTTGCGCATCTACCTCTGGCACGCGATAATACTGGTCAAAAATATGCTCCAAATCTCCCGGTGGAATGCCCACTCCCATATCGCGCACCGAGATAATCGCCTCGAATCCTATCTGTTGCAGCGTGACGGTAATCGGGTATCCTTTAGGCGAATACTTATGCGCGTTGGATAGCAAATTGAGCAGCACCTGGCCTATGCGATCAGCATCCACCTCAGCCTCAATCGGCTCGCCGGGGGCCTCAAAGCGCAGCGCGGGACCGCTTCCCGACGTATACTCGTCGAGGATATGGCGGCAGAGTTGAACAAGGTCACAACGCCGGCGGTGGATGACGAACATATTCGTTTGAATAAGCGAGGCATCCAAAAGATCATTGACAAGGAAGTGCAGGCGATTAATCGAGCGTTCAATATCATTCAATCCCAGGCTCACGACCTCATCCAGCCCTTCGCGTGTTACGCGGCGCTGGAGAAGTTGCGTTCTGCCTTTGAGCGTGGTTATCGGCGTTTTGAGTTCGTGCGCAACCATACTGAGAAATTTATCTTTGGAGGCGTTGGCTTCCACCAGTTCGCGCGTGCGATTTTCGACGATGCGTTCGAGAGAGAGGGCGTGGAGTTCCAACGCTCGCTGTTGGTCTGCTAACTGGAGACGCAAGCGGCGCGTTTGAATTGCGCGATTCAAGGCCGCTACCATGTAGTCGCGATCAATTGGCTTCTGAATGAAGTCATAGGCGCCGCCTCTCAGCGCCTGTACAGCCAGATCATGCTCGCCATGGCCCGTAATCAGCAGCGTCGGCGTATCGGGTCGCAGCTCCTGAACCTTCGCCAGCAGCGCCAGGCCATCCATACCGGGCATCTTAATATCGCTCACAATCGCATCATAATCGTGTTCCCGAATCAGATCAAGCGCGTGCAGGGCCGAGTCTGACGTATCCACTTCCACGGCAGTCAACCGCAGCGATAAGGCTTGAGGGAGCGCCTCTAGCAAAGCTGTGTCGTCATCAACGATCAGAACATATGGTATTTCGTGCGTACTCATAGATGGCTCCTCGCTAGTCTACACGTGTTCGCGGAAGTTGGATTAAAAAGTGAGCGCCCTCACCGGGATGGTTTTCGACCACGATTGCGCCCTGGTGATCTTTGATGATGCCGTATGTAATAGAGAGACCCAGACCCGTTCCCGCTCCAACCTCTTTTGTCGTGAAAAATGGGTCAAAAATACGCTGCTCAAAATCGGCAGGAATACCTGGACCGCTATCTTGCACGCGCAGTTCTATGCTTTCTGACTCCAGCGTACAGGTGATGGTTATCACTTTTTGCGCCACGTCGGCAAGCGCATCGCGCGCATTGGCCAGGAGATTGATCACCACCTGTTCCAGTTGGATGGCGTTGCCAAACACCATCACTTCTTCAGCAGGAAACTGCAACGGCACCTCAATCTGGCGCAGGCGCAATTGTTCTTGCATAAGAGAAATCGCCCGTTCAACCACCAGGCGCATATTTACCGGCTCGAAGCTGACCGCAGCAGCGCGGCCAAAGGTGCGCAGGTGCGAGATAATTTCGGTTGCTTTGCGTACCTGCTGCATGGCTTTAGTAAGTTCGTGCAAGACGCGCTGTGGATCGGCATCCACTGTGTCCAGCTGTATGAGATCAATGACGTTACCCACGAATAAGCCGATATTATTGAGCGGGTTATTGAGTTCGTGCGCGACACCTGTGGTCAACTCGCCCAGCGTGGCGAGTTTGCCTGCCTGCACGAGCTGTTCCTGCTTTTCGCGCAACTCCTGTTCGCGGCGCTGCACCGCTTCCGTCGTCTCGCGCAGATCGCTCATGATATGGATCATGGCCTTACGGCTGTTCTCCAAACGCAGATTGGAACTATGCGAATCTTGCAGGATATGCATGAGGGCGCGGCGCGAATTATGCAGGCGCTCCGTCTGCCCCTCCAGGCGGCTGCGGTCCTGTTCGTAGTCGGCCAGAATATGGATCATCGCCTTGCGCTGATCGGCCAGTTTGCGATTCACCGCGTTCAGATCATTGAGAATATGGATGAAGGCGCGGCGACGTTCCTCGCTTTTATGCAAACGCATTTCCAGCGCGCGATTCTGCTCAAGCAACGTGGTATATGCGCGCTGGATTGTCGCCAGGTCCATCTTCTCCACTGAACCCGTTGCACCGTCCTGCATTGTATATTCAGCTAGCTCATTCATCACATATGACCCTGGCGCACTTTTTCTATTTCACGCTTCAAATTCTCCACCTCTTTTTCCAGCGCGATCATCTTGAGTTCGCGCCCGACCACCACCTCTTCAAACTTTTCCAGGTCGAGAATCTTCTCCTGCAATTCGGATTTCGACTCCTGCAAATCGCGCACCACCTTTTCATAGGCGCGCATATCGCGCAAAATACCGATTGCGCCAATCACTTTGCCGTCCGTATCGCGCAGCGCGGAGGCATTGAGGGTGGTGGGAATCACCTCGCCGGAGGCGCTGCGCGGGTTGAGGCGCGCATTGCGCGTCGCGCCGCGCTCGATCACTTCACGCAGCGCAGCCAGGAACTCACGGGTTTCTTCGGGGCTGATAAAGCGCGAGAGCGACTGCTCCAGCACTTCATCGGGTCGGAACCCCAGCAATTCATAGACGGCGTCGTTGGCCTGCAAAATCTTGCCTTCCAGGTCGGAAACGAACACCGGGTCGGGCGCGTTCTTAATCAGGCTATCTGAATAGGCCAGCGCCTTATCCAGCTCGCGCATATCGCGCAGGATGCCGATTGCGCCAATCACTTTGCCGTCTGTATCGCGCAGCGCGGAGGCATTGAGGCTGGTGGGAATCACCTCGCCAGAAGCGCTGCGCGGGTTGAGGCGCGCATTGCGGGTCACTCCTCGATCGATCACCTCGCGCAAGGCTGCCAGGAACTCGCCCGTTTCTTGCGAACTGATAAAACGTGAAAGCGACTGCTCCAGCACTTCATCGGGGCGGAACCCCAACAGTTCGTACACAGCGTCATTGGCGGTAAGAATCTTAGCTTCCAGGTCGGAAACAAATACGGGGTCGGGCGCGTTCTTAATCAAACTGTCAGCATAGGCGCGCGCCTTATCTAACTCGCGCATATCACGCAGGATACCGATTGCGCCGATGACCTTCCCATCGGTATCGCGCAACGCCGACGCATTAAGCGTGGTGGGGATGACTTCACCTGACGAACTGCGCGGGTTGAGACGCGCATTGCGCGTCGCGCCGCGCTCGATCACCTCGCGCAGTGCAGCGGTAAACTCGCGTGTCTCTTCGGGACTGATAAAACGCGAAAGCGACTGTTCGAGCACTTCATCCGTGCGAAAGCCGAGCAATTCATAGACGGCATCGTTGGCTGTGAGTATCTTGCCTTCCAGGTCGGAGACAAAGACCGGGTCGGGCGCATTCTTGATGATAATGTCGGCATCGAGCGAGCTATACGGCTTTGTCATACGAGATGAAGTGGGAGTAATTACCGTCGTGGATGAAATAACGTCTTCGGGCATAAAGAATGACCTCCTTTGCGAAACTCAGGTATTTACTACACGTTTCTACATACACGTTTGTATACAAAAAAGTGTAGCAGAACCTCTCTCTCCGCACATCGAAGTAAGAGATTAGTCATGCTGAGTTTATAGGAGCAACGGGCAGGCATCGGACTATGTAGAGACGCAAAGCTAATCGACGGTCAAAAGGATAAGGAAATCACATGATGTACTCATGCCTACTGTTATTTGAGGCTGGCGGAGCAGGCAACAGCCTATCTTAAAGGAGAAAATTAGCAGGCTGTCTCTTTCGTACCACTTTTCATCAGTTCGCGCTTTAAGGCCAGTAACCCCTGGCGCATGGCGGATTTGACGGTACCCAGTGGCATTTTGCACAGAGCAGCAATCTCGCTATGCGTGTACCCTTGAAAAAAGCTCAGTTCAAGCACCAGACGCTGCTTCTTGGTCAAATGCGCGAGCGCCTCGCGGAGTTGTGCCTGCTCTTCATGCTGCAAGACCTCGTCCCAGGTATCGGCCAGGGCAAAACGCTCATCAAATTCGATATCCCCAAGAGGTACTTCTTTTGGGACAGTTCGTTGTCGCTGCTTGCGTAAGTAGTCAACGGCAAAGTTGCGCAAGATCGCGAAAAGCCAGCCGCGCACGCTCCCTGCTTGAGCGGAGTAGGTGGCGGCATGTCGCCACACTCGCAGGAACGTTTGCTGGAGCAGGTCTTCCGCAATCTGGTGATCGCTGACCATGCGATATGCCAACGAATACAACCCCAGATGGTAGCGTTGATACAGCATGTCCAACGCCCAGACAGCCCCGTCAGCAATGGCAGAGAGCACATCCTGATCCGTAGCCAAAGAATGGGGCGGGCAAGAAGACACCGGCTGCTGCTCATCCTCAACGTAAATCTTCGTAAGCATAGGTATCCCTTACTTTCTCCTGGTAGACCTCAGGAAGTATCTTATTTCCATAAGTAACTATACCGGAAAAAAGGGAGAATTACCAATAGCATAATGGTATGGCTGAGGTATCAAATTTAGTTAAGGCAATACAGCAATCAGGTTTACCACTGCTATTCGGAATGTCACAGGGAAGAATAAGCAGTCAAGAAAAAAATATACTCTGGGCGAGGGACTACAAATTATAAATGGGCCCACCTGGATTTGAACCAGGGACCAACTCGTTATGAGCAAGCTGCTCTAACCACTGAGCTATGGGCCCTCGTGGGACGTATTGTAACACACCTCCTTTCACTTGGGAAGACTTTTTGCGAGTTTTTGCTTTTTTCCGATCTTGTTGGAGTAGTGAATGGCTCTCTACTTGCCAGGAGTTGGTGCTTGTCCCTCTTCCTTGCTTATTTTATACTCAAATCATTCCTGGTGTTCTCCATTTCAGCTTTCCAGCGTACTGGTATAGCCGGCAGGCAGGGTGCAACCACTATAGAGCTTTGCCAACAACTGCTCTTGATCGGCCACGACTATCTTTCCGGAGGAACAGGACAGCACCAACTTGACTGCACCCATCGGGAGGTCCTGGCGCAGCGGCTTGGGAAGACCGTTCACATCGAGAACGCCAAATATCCAGCCGATTTGAGTGGTATAGAAGTCCCGGCCACTAAAGTAAAAGAAAGGCACACCGTACTTCATCGTCGTCTGCACATCGGTGATCAGCGTCAGTATATGCGAGATCGCTACGTCACGCCTGTTGCTGGCGTCAATGCCACAGCCGTTCACACAACCTGTACCCTCTACAACCCAGAGGTGTTTGCCTAAATCTCCATTGGTGTTATCAACACGGAGCTGCTGTGCCCAGAAGACATAGAGCTGGTAAAGATTATTCGTATCTGCGCCGGGATAACCATTGTGCCAGCTATCAATCAGGCCCAGGGTCTGTGAGCGCCAGTTCCAACTGCCTCCAGGATGCACCGAAGAGTTCATAGCAGACTGCATCGCATCGAGATACTGCACCTGGTTCATCAATTTAGCATCATCGTCAGGAACCACGAGAGGATCCATGGCTCCGAGAATAACAGGGATATCAGGGCGCACCGCATATACGGCACCCTGGCAAAGATCAAAAAATCTGGCAAAGCGCCCTGGAGTGACATACAGTGTAGTAGCGCTCTGCTTCATCTGCTCGTTGCCGCACTGCACGGCATCTGCCCCTGATTGCGCCACATCGTTGAGTGGATTTGTAGCAAAAAGGTTATCGCCACTTGTCTGGCAATAGGTGAGCAGGACGCGCATACCTTGTTGGTGATAGCTTTTAATGGTGTCCTTGAGCACCTGGCCGCTCAAATTGCTGGAGACGCATGTTGGGTAGCCCAGGCGCACCCAGGGAATACCTGGATAAGAACTGGAGGTGGTAGCGTCTCCCTGGATGCCAAGTATCTTTTCTGAGATGAACCCGACGGGCGAGGGGGATGGTCCTGTTTGCGGCGGTGTTCCACCAATTCGAATCTGGCATGCTGCAAGCAGCATACTACCGGCCAGCGCAGTCGTAAGAATAATCCAGAACTTCCTTTTCAGGTTGCTCTCTCCTCTCGTGGAGCCATCTTCCCTTCGTTTCTTATACGAACGAACTCGCCCACTAAAGTACCCTCAGATATAATTACTATAGAACATATTGTAGCATGAGAATGCTACACACCTTCCAGGTGGAAGCAGTGCCGTGTATCGCGTAAAAAGGCTAATTATAGGGAATCAGGTGGCATCCTGCCTTCAGGGTGAGGAAGCTCGCCTTAATTTCGACCTGCGCAGAAGGGAAGGGGTTTCCCAGAATCGCATAAAATTCGTGGGTTCAGATGTTTTATCTCATGCGAAGTGTGATATAATAGTGGGTGTTGTACGTGAGGTTCTGTTCCTATCCTTTTCGCGCAAGAGCAGTACGTGCCATTGAAGGCACCTGGGAACAGAGACGAAACGAAGGTAGAAGCACGTGACGTTTCCTGGCAACATTTCTAGAGGTGTTCGTTCAGATACAGAACTATGGAGCAACACCCATACTAACGGGGCCGCGCCACATCATGTAGGGCGCGGTCACACATTTTTTCAGGGAGCATTCGATGGAGAATGAAGTAACGATTAGGATTGGCGGCGAGTCGGGCGAGGGAACCATTTCGGGTGGCGATATCCTGGCCCTGGCTGCTGCGCGGTGGGGATACCACGTGTATACCTTCCGCACCTTTCCCGCCGAAATTCTCGGTGGGCCTTGTATGTTTCAATTGCGTATCAGCGATAAACCAGTCAAGTCCATGGGCGACTATGCAGACGTGTTGATCTGTTTGAACCGCGAAGCCTTTGATCGCAACGTCGGCGAATTGCGGCACGGCGGCGTCTTGATCTATGACCCATCCGACTTCACGCCCGATAGCGGCGATTTTATCACCTACCCCATTCCATTCAACGACATCGCTCGCAAAGAAGTGCAGCTTTTCCAGACCAAAAACATGGTCATGATGGGAGCCATCTCCGGGCTTTTTGGACCGCCGTTGGAAGCTATCACCCAGGTGGTAGAGTCGAAGCTCTCCAAATCGCGCAAATCTAATCCCACTCTGATGGAAAAGAACATGCTGGCGCTGGACATCTCGAAAAAGTACGTGACCGAGCAATTGACCAAACGCGATGCCTACCAGTTGGGAGCCGTTGAAAAAGCCGACCGCGTGGTGCTGAACGGCAACCAGGCGGTGATAGCCGGGGCGCTGATGGCCCATTGCGACTTCTTCGCCGGCTACCCCATCACCCCGGCCAGCGACATCATGGAGGGACTGGCGAAAGAGTTGCCGCAAATCGGCGGCACCTTCATGCAAGCCGAGGACGAGATCGCCGCCATGACCGCGGTGCTGGGCGCGTCCTTTGGCGGCGCGCGTTCCATGACCGCTACTTCTGGCCCCGGTTTCGCGCTGATGAGCGAGGCCATTGGCTATGCATCGATGGCCGAGCTGCCAGCCGTCATCATTGATGCGCAGCGCGCAGGCCCCAGCACCGGAATGCCGACCAAGATGGAGCAATCCGACCTGAGTTTCGCGCTCTACACCGGACACGGCGATACCCCGCGCATCGTCGTCGCACCCGCGGACGTGGCCGATTGCTACACCCTGATGGTGGATGCCTTCAATATGGCCGAACGCTACCAGCTACCCGTCATCTTCCTGACCGACCAATCGCTTACGGCGCGCGTGGAAAGCGTTGATCGCAGCGTCTTCAAACCGCTGGAATCGATACGGCGAACGTTCGTTCTCGCCCAGAACGGGTCGAATGGGATGGTGAGCAATGGAAATGGACACGCGGCAGGCGTCGTTGAAGAAGAACATGCCTTCGCGCGTTATGCCTATACTGCCAGTGGCATCTCCCCGACCTCCGCGCCCGGCCACGGGGGGTCATCCTACGTCTCAACCGGCCTGGAACATGATATTCACGGGCATCCCGACTATGAGCCAGCAGATCATACCGCGATGATGAAGAAACGCTATCAGAAGCTAGAAACGGCTGCAAATGAGCTGCCCCAGCCCCAACGCTACGGCGACGAGGATGCCACCATCGGCCTTATCGGCTGGGGTTCGACCGAAGGCACTATTCAGGAGGGAGTTGATCGCGCGCGCGCAAAGGGGTACAAAGTAGCGGCCCTGCATCCTCGAGTGCTTTCGCCCTTGCCCGATCGCTCCATGCGCGATTTCATCAATTCAGTTCAAACCGTGATTGTGCCGGAATGTAACTATTCTGGTCAGCTCGCCAATTTGCTGGGCGCAAAGTACGGTCTGCAAGCTATTCGCGTCAACAAATACGGCGGCATACCGTTTACCGCAGGCGACATTCTGCAAGCGATTGAGGAGGCAAACTAATCGTGTCACAAACAACTTTGACTCTGGCGCCTAAAGATTACAAAAGCGAGGTAAAACCTACGTGGTGTCCTGGCTGCGGAGATTTTGGCGTATTGAATGCCATTTACAATAGCCTGTCGGTCTTGAAACTGCCGCCCGACGAAACAGTCGTGGTATCGGGAATTGGCTGCTCCAGTCGATTACCGCACTTTGTGCAAACCTTCGGGTTCCACAGCCTGCATGGTCGCGCGCTCCCCGTTGCCCAGGGCATGAAGATGGCGCGTCCTGATCTGACCGTGCTCGCGGTGGGCGGCGACGGAGATATGTTCAGCATTGGCGCGGGCCATCTCATCCACGCCGCGCTGCGCAACATCGATATTACGGTAGTGGTGATGGACAACGAGACCTATGGTCTGACCAAGGGGCAGACCTCGCCAACTTCGCCAACCGGTCATGTCACCAAATCGACCCCCTATGGTTTGCTGGCCTCGCAGTTCAACCCCATCGCTACCGCGCTTTCATTAAACGTCAGCTTCGTGGCGAGAGGTTTCTCATCGCGACCCAAAGAACTGGCCGCGCTGATCGAACAGGGCATCCAGCACAAGGGGTTTTCGTTCATTCACGTCCTCAGCCCATGCCCAACGTTCTACAATACGATGGACACCTGGAAGACGACGGTTACGCCCATGCCCGTCGAGCATGACACGCGCAACCGTTTCAAGGCCATGGAACTGTCGATGGAGACCGCAAAGCCATTCGTCGGCCTCTTCTATCGCGACGAGCGAACCACGATGGATGAAGCGGCGCATAAAATGACGCAGCAGTCCAGCGCGTTCGATATCAACAAGTACATGGCTCGTTACAAATAACAGGGCGAGAACAAACCAGAAGGGCGACCCGCGTGGAGTCGCCCTTCTGATCTATCCGACTTTTCTACTCGAATCGACTGTCGCCCAGGTTTTGGAAGAGTTGACAACCGCGAAAGTAAATTGCTCGCCACATGAACGGCAGAACAATCCACTATCGTTATGAGCTTTGCCGCCAATGGCGGTCAACTGGACCTCGGCTGGCTTGCCACACCATTCACAACGACTACCACGCGGGGCAGAATCCACAGCAACGGGTTGGCGAAATTCATTTTTTGACATCAGGTATCCTCCAGGTTCGTGTTCATGGTTAAGTTAAGAACAACATCACGAACGCATAATAGGGGAAACCCGTATCTGGTGGTCAATGATTCTGGAGAGTCCACGGCGATACGGCAAATCCGGAAACGCGCACCATCGCCCAGGAGCGGCGTCGCTCCCTTGCTCGACCAGGTGGAGAAGTGTACTGCTACATGCCTGCCATCAGACAATCAGTCGATGCACTTACACTATAGCACATTTTCACGCAATGCGCCAGTCATGATTTCATGATTCGCCTGTCTTTTCTCCCAACGATGCCACTTCTTCGCCAGCAGGGAAACGCGATGTGAGCCGTGCGCCTGTGATCCAGCCAATGGCTCCCAACCCGACTGTCAGGCCAAGCCAGATCAGTAGCACCGAATTCAAAGCTACATTTTGCAGCGCTAACACTCCCGCGAAGATAATGCCAAGCGATAAACCCGCAGTCACCCCAATAAGACATCCTGGATGCGCCAGGTTGCGTCCTCGTAAACGTTTCATCATAGAACAGCTACCCTCTATTCAGCAAATAACCTCCCCAGGATGATAACGCGCACGCGCCTTCCCGTCAAGCCAGTAGCGACACCTGGGTGAGCGGCACAAGCGTGTGGTGACACCAGGGCGGGGGCAAGCCCCGCCCGTACCCTACTACGAAGTGGATTGCTTGTTTCGTCCAGGGTACGGGCGGGGCTTGCCTTTCACTGGTAGGTTTTTTTGAAACGCGCCGATC
>DAHVFL010000490.1 GCA_027316975.1 Chloroflexota bacterium
TGATCACTATATGCTTCCCACCAATACTCTACTTAAAGTAACGCTGTAAGAGGCGCAAGTTTGCATATTATTTGCATTTTGTGTGCTTTTACAATTCCCACCCCAGGAAATATAACAGATCACCCAGCACAAAACGCTGGCGGATGAAGTGGCCGTTGCGCACCGCGAAGTCGTATTCTTTCTGGCTGATGGGTGGCTCCAATGCCTCGCTGGTGAGCGGCGCGCCTGCCTCTGCCAGGATGCGCTGCACAACCTGCGGCTTCCTCACCAGCGAGGCCAGTTTTGGGCGGAATGTCTCGTGCCAGTTGGCGCAAAAGTGCTCAAAACGCGGGCGTTGCTTGCGCCACAGAGCCAGCTTTTTACTGTAATCGTTCCAGCATTCTTTCGCCATCGCGCCCGTGGGGTCAATGGCGCGGAAGATGTGCCGGATATAGCGTTGTTGTGGCTCGTCGGCGGGGTAGCAGGTATCAATAGTGATGGCGGCGGGGTCAAACCTGTCAAGAAAATGCTGGTAGAGTTCGGCGGCAGTAATTGTTGCGACGCCCACCTGCGCGCCATGCAGGGCAAGTCCGCGCTCGTAATGTTGGGCAATCATATCTAAGACGTGCGAAGTTACATGTTCGGTGCCTGAGATGGGAGCCGACATATTGACGATGGATTGGGCGATGCCTGCCAGCAACAGGGCGCGCATGACTACCGCTTCGCCAGCATGGGAACGCTCCTCAATGCTGGCCGCGTGTTCCAGCAAAATGGTGTCCAGGTTATCGAGCAGGGCCAGAGGGACTTCGCTATAGTAGTCTACCAGGCCGAGCGCGCTGGCAAGGTACCAGTCGCCATAGGCCACGAAACGGGCACAGCAGTCTCCAAGTCCCGCCAGCGTCATCTCTTCAGGCGCGTCGGCCAGCACGCGCAGATCGCATACAATAGCGTCGGGATAGCAGGAAGGAACGGTGCGCTTGACGCCGTCCTTGAGCAATACCGCCATGTTGGCGGCATAGGCGGTGACAGAATTGGCGGTCGGAACGCAAATATAGACCATACGTGGCCGGTCGGGATGCTTCTGGTTATACATACAGGCGGCATGTTTGGCAATATCGGTCACGGTTCCCGACCCAAGCCCGATACTGGCCCTTGCCGGTGTGCCCAGGTGTCCCTGCTCTAACCCCCACACAGCGCTCTCTACGCTGTCAAAATCGGCGTGAACCATTCCGTAATCATCGTCTTCCAGGTGCAAGGCAGATGCGCTATATCCGGCCACATAGAGCAATTCGCGCACAAACGGTTTCAGTTCCACGTCATCTCGCCACATAGGGGTCTCATCTATGATCAGTTGAACATGCATGCCTGGCTCGATACCGGCGCGCCGTAAGACACCGGGCAAGTCTAACAAAGCGGCGGGGCCAATCACAATCTCACCGATATCAACAGGGCGTAATGCGCCCTGTGTGTTGTCTTGCGCGGACAGCCAGCTTTTCAGCGCCGGGAGATCTACAGGGTCAAATAGGAAAGATGCGCCGGCCATTGTTTCGTCGCCTTTCAGAAGACATTTGGAGAGAAGGCTTCCCGGAACGAGGGTCAATATATGCTTTAGCTACGAATACACACCGGTTGTTACAACGATTACAACCGGCTTCTATTTCGCGTCACCATCATCCCGGCAATGCCAATGATGATCAGAATCACACCAGCCGCAATGCCAGCAATGGCGCGCGTGGGATGGTAGCCGAGGCCAACAGCTTGTGTCTGGTACAGCACACCGACCACCAGCCCGATAATGCCGATCACAATAATGGCGACGTATAACGTGGAATTTCTCATAGAATACGATACCTTTCTTTATCTGTTATGTTGTATATTTTCTCTGGTACCGCAAATCATTATCGCACAAAATAAGCTTTGCGTTCCGAAGGCCAGTAGCGACACCCCTTGTGGGTGTCCCGTTCTGGTTCTCGTCTAACAAAGCCTGATCGCACGGGACACCCACAAGGGGTGTTGCTACTGATTCTCGCCGCCATAGGTGGCAAGGAAACAAACCCATCGGTTTTGCTACGAAACAGATAATAGCGTTGTAGCTGAAAATACGATATAATCCCTACAAGCACGAATGGGTAGAATAACACAACTCCCGCCGTGCTTTGACGTATTATTATGTAGGAGATCATTCTGTCTCAATGTGTAATGACTAAAGCAGATCAACATGGGTGATAAAGCACATCGCCTTTTTACGAGGCGCGGAACCATTTCTAGCACTTATCTCGTCAGGTATTATGGGAGGTAACACTTTTGGAAGCTCAGACAGATGTACAGACATATATTGAACGCGGCAAGCAGGCGCTGGCGCAGGGCCAGGGGCGTGAAGCTGCCATTGCCTATGCGCACGCCGCTCAAATAGAACCTGATAATCCCTTCATTCATTTAGGGCTGGCGGAGGCCAACATCGCGCTTGGCGCATATGGTGTAGTCTTTATGGCCTGTAAGAGAGTGCAGGAACTGCAACCGGAGGGCGTTGCCGCCACTATGGCGCAGGCGCTACTCAACCTGCTTGACCGCAACTATGATCGCGCCCTGCAAAACCTGGAAGCGGTAATCGCAGAAGACCCGGGCAATGGCTACGCGCACGCTATGCGCGCCTACTTACTGCGCATTACCGGCCACGATTACGACGCGGGGCTGGCCCGTTCGCGCGCTGCTCGTCTCTCCTACGGCGGCACCTTCGAGAATGTTTTCCCGCCGGTGGAATCTGCGCGCGCGCCCGGCTACAACGGCAACGGGGCAACCATGCCTGCAGTTGACGTTCCACCGCCAGGGATGGGGCGAGGCGCTCCCCGCGTCGATGGAGATGCGATACCCGGCTGGAACCGCACGAACATGCAGCGCCAGGTTATCCGCACCCGTTTCTGGATGAGCCAGAACCCGCGCTTCGTCACCAACATCTTGATAGCGGTCAACGTGCTGGTCTTTGTGATAACACTTATCCTCAGCGGGACGCAGGGC
>DAHVFL010000491.1 GCA_027316975.1 Chloroflexota bacterium
TGGCGATGGCAGCCTGCGCGTCCTGGCGAAAACCCATCTTGCGATGCGTTTCTATGGCAAAGGGGCTAAGCTCGATGGGAGTGGCAGGCGCGCCGCCAAAAACGGTGATGACCAGGGGGCGCAGACCCGCGCTTACCTGCACTCCAAGAGTACCACCACATGAGTAAACAACGTCATCGAAATGGGGTGAAAGAAAAATATGGCGGTGAACCCGCTGGATATCGTCAAAACTGTTGAGTTGCAACGCTACGCTCCTCCAATATATCTTAAATATTAGCCTTAGTATACCGGATGCCGTCAAGAAAACCGACCAGGGTGGGTAGACATTTGGAGATGCTGGCTGTCACCCTGAGCGCAGCGAAGGGTCTGACGCGCCTGATACCGAGATCCTTCGCTGCGCTCAGGAAGACAGTCAGCGTCTCCCACCCCGTACCCTGGACGGATATAGTACCCTGTAGTAAATGTAGCACGCGCGGGGAAGATTTACCAGTTATGGAAGTCGTATGCCATCGGCTTGAAAATCGAGCAGGCCATCTTTTGCCAGACCCTGCACCAGTTTGAGCAGCCAGGCGGCATCGGCTTGGTTGTAGTCGGGTTTGAGAATTGGCCCCAGGTCTGCCAGGGTGATGCGCTGATTGGTGGTCAGCGAGCGCAGGTGATCGATGATGCGCCCGCGAAAATAGCGACTGGTGCTGGTAAAGGGTTTTGTTTCGTAGGGCGTTTTCGGCTCCGCGACTTTGCGTAACTGGCGCAGGACGGTGCCGCCGGGAAAGAGGCTATACTGGCTCATGTCTTTGTATGCCTGGCACTGCTCTTGCAGGGGACAACGCGCGCACTGCGGGTTGGCGCTGGCGCAAATGGTTGCGCCGAGGTCCATCAACGCCTGGTTCCAGTTGAATGCTTCGCCGGGGGGAAGAACTTGCTCCGCGAAGGTGAACATCTGCCCGGTGGTTATACGGGGTTCTGGATGTTCCAGGCCGAGAAAGATGCGGTGCAGCACGCGATAGATGTTGGTGTCAACGGTGGCGACCTGCTGGTGATAAGCGAAGCAGGCAATAGCGCCGGCGGTATAACGGCCAATGCCTTTTAACCGTAATAGCTCATCAATTGAGGCGGGGATTTGGCCCCCAAATTCGGTAAGGACCTGGCGTGCAATAGATTGCAGGCGCACGGCCCGCGAGTTATAGCCCAGGGAGGCCCACACGGTGATTACATCGGAAGTTGGAGCGGCTGCAAGATCGACCAGGGTAGGAAACGCGGCCAGAAACTGCTGATATTTGGGCAAGACACGCTCAACCTGCGTCTGCTGAAGCATGATTTCTGAAACAAGAATGGCATATGCGTTGGTGGAAGTCCGCCAGGGCAGGATACGTTGATGCGCGCGATACCACTGTAACAGGGCGTCATGAACCTGCGCTGTGAGTTCCGGCGTGGGTTGCGACAAAATAGGCGCGGGAAGAGATCGCTTACCCATGTATCCTCAGGACGATGCGCTTTGCGTCGCGATGCCCTGCTGGGATGCCTGCGCGTCACTATTGGCCTGAGCCGCCGACTCATTGCGTTTCTTATACATTAACGAAAATAGAGTGTCTCCGCCCTCTTGCCAGCACTTTGAATCGGGCGATGGCAGGTTCTCGCACAGAATCCAGTCCTCAGCATCTTTCAAAACGTGACCTTTGATGCATTTGGCATACATGATATGCTCATTTAAGGCAAGATCGTCAGGTTTGATGCCCGGCGAGGCAATCTTTGGGACAAAAAACTTACACCACGGCACGATTGTGTACCTTCCTTATGCTCCAAATTGTGTTCCCAGGGTCAGCGCTCGTCAGGCCCAGGTTCCGATTGTAATATAGCACATTACCCGGTTTATAACCAGTGGGAACATGGTGAGCGTCATTTTTTTGCGTCGAGAGACCAGGGCAGGGGCAAGTCCCCGGCCATCTGTCATCCTGAGCGCAGCGAAGGATCTCGGTCTGCCCCGCGAGAGATCCTTCGCTGCGCTCAGGATGACAGCAGTGCTTCAGTTTGAGGCATAATACGATAATATATATAGAATTAGTTGCTATGCAATAATTATATTTGTGATGAAATGAGGTAATATGCCTTCTCTCATTTTTATCACAATGCGTTAAATACAATGATTGCATTTGCTTTTTTTCAATACTTGTGTTATAATATGACTGTCAAAGGTTACTTCTGACAATGCTTCTAACAAACTGTTGGGTGCAGGATGTTGGGGTTACTTAAAAATATGTAAAACTATATACTATTCAAAGGAGCTTTTTATGGTTGCCCGTTCGTGGCATTGGTTGACTAACTGGACTTCGGATCGGCTGTTCTATTGCTCACATTGCAATAAGGAAATGCCTTTCAGGAAATCTATCGTTGACGGTGCCTGGGTTTGCCAGCGTTGCAGTCACCGGGCGTAAGCATTTTCTGCACCCATTAACTAAACGATTGGTTTCACTCTCGTGAGTGAATTTTAACCCATCCAAAAAGAAACAGTCGCAGGAGAGAAAATACCTCTCCTGCGACTGTTTCTTTACTTTAGCGGTTGCTGCCAGCAAGATGATTGTTCCCAGCAGCCCAGGCGAGCCGAGGTAGGCCGATACATTATGTATATTGAAGGGTGTGCCGCCCATGATGTCTTTCCCTGGGGCTAAACGCGGCTACGCTACTACCCTAAATTATACCATGCCGGGGACAGGGTATTGTAAGATAGTAGAAACACACTTTGTATTTAGGAGAATGTATGGAACAAACGAACTGGAATCCTATCTTGCGGCAATCTGTGGTGAACGCGCCAAATCGCATGAATCGCCGCGAGGGAACCGACTCCTGCCCATTTTGCGAGGATATTAACCGTGGCAAAGTAGGACCTGATACGCAGGTGTGGCTGCATCCTAATGACTTCCCGCCTTTGCGCCCACCTGTGGGAGAAGCTTATGTAGTGATTTATAATCGCGATCATCACCGCTCGTT
>DAHVFL010000492.1 GCA_027316975.1 Chloroflexota bacterium
CATCCCGTCGAAGGCGGGATGCATGACGGGCAAGACAAAGCCGCCCGCGCCATCGCCCACCATCACTACGCCCTCGCGTCCAGCTGCCGTCATCAGGGCGTGAGCCAGCACGCGCGTGTGCATGATGGTGCCATCGTAGCGTTTGGCGATATGCTGCAAGGCGCTGGGTGCCGAGACGGGCGCGGCC
This sequence comes from Chloroflexota bacterium, assembly GCA_027316975.1. Taxonomy (GTDB): domain Bacteria; phylum Chloroflexota; class Ktedonobacteria; order Ktedonobacterales; family Ktedonobacteraceae; genus CF-113. The sequence goes on from DAHVFL010000492.1 coordinate 188, forward strand.
ACAATGCCGTTGCGATTTTTGCGCAGGAGCAGGCTGGTCATCACCGCCAGCATCTTCATGCCATCCAGCACGCGCCCCCGGTCGTCAACCACCGAGATGCGCTCGCCGCCGGGATCGATGCGAATGCCAATATCATCGTTCAACGTCGCGGTAATGGTAGCCAGTCGCTGGATATCCTTCTCGATTTCTTCGAGAGGACGCGCGGAACGCGATTCGTCAAAGTTGGTGTTCAGTACGATGACTTCACAGCCCAGGCGGTTAAAGATACCCGGCAAGAGCTGTGTGGTGCTGCCATTGGCATAGTCCATCACGATACGGAACTTGCGCCGCTGGATGAGGGGCACATCGAGCACCTTCATCAGCCCATCGAGGTAGCGACCAAGCACATCACTATTCGACAGCACCTCGATCGAGCCGAGATCATCGAGATAGACACGGCGGAAGTCCTCGCGGAAGAAGAGGTTTTCGATCTTGCGCTCGGTAGTCTTATTGATATCGGTGCCATACTGGTCGAAGAACTTGATATCCACCACGCGCGGATCATGCGGGGAAAGGCGCACATGCACCCCGCCAATGGCATCGGTCGTGCGCACGAAGTAGCGCGCTACCGGCACCGGCACCTGGTTGATATCTTCCACGTTGACCCCCGCTGACGGGAGACCGGCGATCACGGCGCGTTTAATCATGCGCGAGGTGCGATGCGAGGAATCGCGGTTGATGCACACCAGCGAGTTCTTGGGCAGGATCGCGCCATAGGCCGCCCCCAACTTGGCGGCAAACTCCGGCGTCAGGTCCACATTCACCAGCCCGGTCACGCCGAAGCGACTGAACAGGCCGCGTTTGCCCTGTGACCCCCAGATAATACTGGAATTAATCACAGCCCCGGCCTCAATCTCCTTATCCGGCCAGATTTTGATGTTCGGCTGAATGATGGCCCCTTCCTGGATAATCGAATTATCGCCAATCACCGAGCCTTCAAACATCACCGCCTTGCTCTTGATGCTGGTGGATGAGCCGACGATGGCCCCGCGCAATTCCGCCCGCTCGCCGATAAACGAATTGTTCCACACGATGCTGCGATCAACCTGCGCGCGTTCATCGATCACGGTGTACTGGCCGATGGTGCTGGGGCCATGAACGATGCTCCCCGACTTGACCTTGCAATCTTGCGCCAGGTAGATGGGGCCGTAGAGCTGCGCGTCCGGGTCGATCTGCACCCCTTCTTCGCACCAGATATTGCCGCCGATATTCTTCGCCGGAATATCGACATCGACGCGGCCCTGCAAAGCATCCGCGTTAGCGCGCATATACTCGCTGAGGCTGCCCACGTCGCACCAGTACCCGTTTGAGACGTACCCATAGATGGGGTCGCCCTTGCGCAGCATATAGGGGAACAGTTCCTGGCTAAAGTCGTAGGGTTTATCTTTCTCAAAATAGGAGAAAATCTGCGGATCAATCACATAAATACCCGTGTTGATGGTATCGCTAAAAACCTCGCCCCAGCTTGGCTTCTCAAGGAATTGCGCGATATGCCCGTCCTCGTTGGTGATGATAACGCCAAATTCGAGCGGATTCGCCACATGCGCCAGCGTTATCGTCGCCAGCGCCTTCTTCTCCTTGTGATAGGTGATGATATCGGTCAGGTTATAATCCGTCAGAGCGTCACCGCTAATCACCAGAAACGGCTCCTTTAACTGCTCTTCCGCGTTTTTGACGCTGCCCGCAGTGCCAAGTGGCACATCCTCGCGAGAATACGTGATATGCATACCGAACTGCGAACCGTTGCCGAAATAGTCTTCAATATTGCTGGCAAGGTATTGCACCGTCACAACCACATCCGTAATCCCATGCCGTTTCAACAAATTCAGGATATGTTCCATCACCGGCTTCCCGGCAATCGGTACCATTGGCTTGGGTCGTCGGATAGTTAATGGTCGCAGCCTCGAGCCTTCCCCGCCGGCCATAACAACCGCTTTCATTGAGGCCTCCTTAGCAAACAAATAGTTCAAACAAATAGGGGGGCGGCGCAGCTATTGCCACGCCGCCCCAATTGTACAACATCCTGAAAAAGAGCCGCAAGTCTTATTGCGAGCCAAAGGGTCGTCTCCGCCCTGGGTCTGGCCCTATTTCCAATCGCTCAAGCGTCCATGTTCGACCAGCCAGCGCGCGAAACGATGGTAATTGGTCTCCTCGGTCGCTTTTTGCTCATCAAAGTACTCGCGCAGTTCGATCAACCTGCTCGCCTCTTCAACCGTAAAGCCCTCGTCCAGGAGGGCATCTATGAGCAGATCCATGTACTTCTGCATGCAATTACCTCCTCTGGATAACAAAAAACTACATAACTACACAACGGTACTGGTTCGACAACTGCGTCGTATGGTCGGTCCAACATGACCGATATGCTGTAATAGCAAAATGCCCTGACCGGCACAGGTAACTAAGAAGTGGGAGTCCCTGACGATATGAATGGTAGCGTTTCACTCCGCCACCTTGCTTCACATCCACATGTTACTATATAAAGTATAGCACCTACTTGCAAGGTTTTGCAAGGGGCTGCTTTGGAGCTTTCGCACGGCTTCCCACATGGTTCTATGGTTATTATTGCCATAAAACGGCGTGGGCGAATTTGCCCTTTTTTCCTATTCCATGCAATACTATTGCTCTTTTGAGTAGTCTTTTTCTAACGGATGAGTTTGTTATGAGTGGCTGTAGATGATGAGAGGGATTCGAACCACGAAGGCAGCCTTATTGACAATATAATTGCCCGTTACTGATGTACACATATGGATAGTACCC
>DAHVFL010000493.1 GCA_027316975.1 Chloroflexota bacterium
TGAATGTTCGTTTCAATCATACTGGCTCCGGCAAGGATAAGACAACGCTCCATGCGCCCATGGAGCGCGTAAAGCAGTAATATAAAAGTGTTGTTCCACTTTCATTATAGAGAACCGGAAAAAATACGAAATAGCCGCGGGGGAAAGGCTCCTACGAAGAAGAAACGTGATTTCCGCAAAAATTGGTAGCGCCGAAGACTTGACAGTAGCCCCAATCTCTGGTATCATCCTATCTGCAACCAGCCAATAGACGCGTGTTGAAGCAACGAGGAGCCGTGGTGTAGTGGCCTAACATGTCTGCCTGTCACGCAGAAGATCGCGGGTTCGAATCCCGTCGGTTCCGCTCGCACCAGTGTTCTGTCACCAGCAGACCTCTGGTCTCGTCAAACTCCATGACCCCGTTCAGCATCCGTAAGACAGGAAGAAATGCTGGACGGGGTTTTATTGCGGCGATGATCTTGTTTTCCAGGTCATAGTATAACCCGCCTGGCTCCAGGACAATCGTCACCATCTCGTAGCGTTCTTCAACTGTTGCCACATCCCACAAGGCCGCCATGCCCGGGAGATGCTCCCCTGCCTCGATCACCTCACCATAGGTCACGCCGTCTACTTCCGGGGCATTCAGCTGCTTGAGCGCCAGCTCGGCGGCTGCCATCTCGCCTTGAAATTCCTCTTCGTCAATGTACCCCTCCTTGTAGAGCTTGATCGTGCGCGACTTCTTCAATTTGAGGCGCTCTTTCTCCCGCTCCACGGTTTCAGGTGTGACCCCTGCGACGAGAGCCTGGGCCACCATATCACGGCGGATGACCTCACGCCAATTCTCAGGCAGCTTCAAACTTTTGAGCAGGTCGCCAAACTGCTCGTCCACCAGGTCGATGCGCACCATCAAGTTGCCGCCAGCAGGACAGGGAAGACGACGCGCTTTGGCCGCATCCCGATAGTATTGCCGCCGGTTGTCGGGCGTATTGCCCGTATCACAGCGCAACTTCAAACCGCAATGAATACAGGAGATATAGCCCGCGAATTGATACACGTGCTTGACCTGTTCTGTACGCGTGCTGGCATGGTGCATGGCTTGGGTCATCGCACGTATCTTTTGCCACTCATCATAGGTAAACGCCGCCGGATGCAGCCCCCGGAAGCGCTGCTCTTTGTACTTGACAGTTCCCCTGTCATCACCCGGGGCATACGCCGCATAAAACTCGTTGCGCAGCATGGCGATCACCGTGTCTTTGTTGAAGAGTCTGGCGCCAAAGCGCTTACTGCCGGTGCGATAGCCTGCTTCATTCAAGGCATCAGCGATTTTATCGGCTTCGACCCCTTTCATGCGCAGCTCGCCAAGCAAGCGCAAGCCTGGGTACTCTTCGGGGTCAAACTCAGGCGGTGCTTTCGGGCCGGTCGAACGAAACCCGAAGGGAATATCGCCATTATACAGTCCTTGCGCCACCCGCTCGCTTTTTCCTTTGCTGGTATGTTTTGCCAACATATCTGAAAAGTAGGCCGCGAGCGCTGCCAGGATAGTTAACTGGAGCATCCCCTCGGGTGTCGAGTAGTCGATATGCTCGGATAACGAGATGAACGCGGTACGGGAGAGCGAGAGGATACGAAAACTCTGTAAGGTGACCATCACGTTGCGTGACCAGCGATCGAGTGTATGGACGAACACGATCACCTTCCCCGGATTGGCTTGCACATAATCGAGGAGCCGCTTAAACTCGGGGCGCTTGGCGATTTGCTCCCCGCGTGCGCTCCGCTCGTCGTCCTCAAAAAAGGTCGGCTCCGGGAGGCCACGGAACTTCGCCGCTTCTCTGATGGCCCGCTTTTGCGCTTCTATGCTATAGTTGTCTTTTTGCATCTCGCTCGAGATGCGCACGTAGCCAACCACGATAATGGCGGAGTTGTCCGAATGATCCGGCTGTATCATGGGTCTTTCCTCTCTTACACGTTTGCCGCTCTCTCCGCACTGTCTGTGCCCCGTCCATAGAGAGCGTTCGCAATCTTATTCTTTTTCGCTCAGTGTTTTTCTGTATCTTCAGTCGCCAGACCGATAGCCTCATAGTAAATCTGATCTTCTGAAAGCATGTAACCATGCTTAGCACAGTAGGCTTTGCAGAGATCAATCTGCGCCTGGATTGAGTTCATACCACCTAAATGCTTGAGCTGGTAACTCCTGGTGTAGATCGCGGCCCGTTTTGGAGGTTCAGAACGATCAGGCTGCATCATGGGTTCCTCCTGTTTCTCGTCTCTCTGATGCAGATGGGAGGGAGAGTAATCCTCTAACACGTGGATTTTTCTCTCTCAAACAGCGCATCATGATACGTGCAAATAATGCACAAAACGCTTTGACATCCGACGATAGGTGTTCTTGTTGCTGAATGGCTTCTTTCTTCTCATCTGACATGTGTTGCACTCCTCGCTATGCTGAAAGTAGGTTCTACCTCACTGCTTTCGATTATAGCATAAGTGCATGTACAGACTTTCTAATTTTATATATAATCTCTATGTATCGTTGCCATCGCTGTGATGCGGAGTGAAAGACCCGGTACATAACGGCTCTGTATTTTTGACATCTCCCCCTGTGCTTACATTCTCCCGTAAAAATTCGTTTGATGTCGTTTCGCGGCCGGATCGCGTGTTTCAAGAGACAGTGGTTTCTCCTGTAGGGGTTGGGTATGGGAACGCCAGCGAAGCGCGTTCATCAATGCAGAACCCTCGCTCTTCTCGGCGCTTGCGCTCTTCCAGACGCCGGAAAGGTGGAGACGCCAAGCCGCCACGCTGTTCTGTGCGGGCGGCGACAGCTACAAAGGCCGCGCGAGCGGCTCCCTACACGCGTGGGGGCGAGGGGCTGACGCTGCTGCTATCTGTACCTGCTCCTCTACGTGAGGATCACAAAGTTCAGGTGAATATGCTGCACATCCGTTGGGATGGCATCGCTATTCCTGGTGCTGATCGACACGGTTTGTACTCCTGGCA
>DAHVFL010000494.1 GCA_027316975.1 Chloroflexota bacterium
AATAAGGTTCCTACAGCCTGTTTTACATGGGCCAGAGCGCAGGCAAGCTCCGCCCCGGCCATTCACCCTTTTGTCGCTCTTGAAGTACCTCCTATTCCAGTGTTAAACTGTTATGTGAAGGAAGCTCGCTTCCTCCAAAGCAAAGCATATGCGAAAACGCTGTTAATGACATTGGTGAAATTTGTTAATAGGCGTATTAACAAATCGGGGTAAGTAAGAAGTATGAGGGAACCCGACAGGCGAGGTGGGCGTCCTCGACGTTCAGAGGAGCAGCCGGATAGCGCGTTTGGGAAAACGCTCAAGGAGTATCTACGGCGTGTCGAGGGCTTCACACAGGTAGAATTAACGCAAGAAAGTGGCATCCCTGAGAAAACACTCTCTGAGATGATCAAAGGTAAACGAACGGGTGGATGGACTCTCCGGCGTGATTTACGTTCTATCATCAGAGCACTCTACCAGAAGAAAGTGCTTCTGACTCTCGAAGAAGCCAATCGATTGATTACAAGCATTCCCGCGGTCAAAGAGTTAGATGAGCGTGATCCAGATGACGCGGAAATCATTGCATTGTTCGATACACCCGTGGCCGAGATGGGACGAGCTACTTTCGTTGAAGAGCGCATACAGGGTGTTCTGCGCAATAACGCAATCGTCGATCACACTCAACTGTTCGGCGTCGATGCCTATCTTGAAAAATTAAAAGAGGATCTCTCTGCGCCGCAGGTAGCATGGATTATCAGTCTCTGGGGCGAGGGAGGACTCGGTAAAACCGCCATAGCGTATGAGGCTGTGTCTCGCTATGCGGCAGCGGCAGGCTTTACGAGAGTGGGATGGGTGTCAGCAAAAACACTCCAGTTGTTACCAGATGGGGTCCTCTTGAGAACCGGAAGCGCCGAACTCCACTGGGGCAATCTCCTGAAGAAATTAGCGAGCCAATTAGACATCCATCTCGGCGAGAACTCGAGCGGCTGGATCACTGATTTCCAGCGCGGGATGCGCTCCCTTCCGCCGGGAGAACGCTGTCTGCTCGTCGTGGATAACCTCGAGACGATGGATGATGTGGATGAAGCCATGCAGTACCTGGGCAGCAATGCCCTTGTCAATCCTCACAAGATCCTGCTCACGACCCGCCATGCTTTACGGGGCAAAGTGCAGAACCTCGTCGAGCGGCGCATCACAGGGCTTGAACTCGAACCAGCAACACACTTTATTCGCTCGCTTGGTAATGGTATTACTGAAGAAGCGAGCGATGACGAACTGCGACCCATCGTAGAAGTGACCGAAGGCAACCCCCTCTTAACCAAACTCTTCGTCACGCGCCTCCTCACGAGCCACCTGCCACTTGCCTTCGTCCTGGCGGAGTTACAAGCGGTCAATCAACATCTTGGCAAGAATATTGTTGACTATTTGTATGCAGAATCTCTCACGACCCTCGAACAACTCTGCGGCAAGGATGCATCGCACCGGATCCTGAATGCCTTTTGTCCACTCGGCGCTGGAGACAATGTGAGCTATGAGGCACTTCGCACCTACGGCGGCACAGAAGATGAAGAGGTGTTCCGTAATACGCTGCGGGTTGCTTGCGACCTGTCATTGATTCGCACGTCGAAGCTGAACTCCCTCTATTCTATTCACAGCCTCCTGTGGAAATTTGTGTGCGAAACTGAGGAGTAGCACATGCTTAATAGGGAAAGCCATGATATCAATCGATAACGCCACCATCGAGCAAAAACTTCATAGCATCCAGGCTACCAAAGCAGACTTTCGTCAGGCCAGGGACAGGCGTAACGCCTTTGAAAGAGTATTGCGTGATTACTACGACCGCCTGCGTATTGCTCAAACTCCCTCGCAGGAAGACATCGCCCAATCACTCCACGCGCTCTATGGGGCCTTAAACACACCTGAACTGGTTGATCAACAGCTCCTCGTCAACTTCATCTCGCTCATCACCCGTTTTGTCGAAAACGCCGGGGTGGGCTACGCATTCAGCAAAGCCTTCATGGACAAGGCCATTCGCGTGTACCAACAGGCGGGATTTTCGCCCATCGAACTCTATGAGGAAAAGGCCAGCCTGCTGCGCCTCAATCAACTGGAGAGCGCCGAGCGCGAGCAGGCACTCATGGAGGCAAAACGATATGCTGAAGCTTCGGGCGATGCAGAAACGCTGCTGAAGGTGCTTCTCTCCTGCGCTGTGTACTACACAGAAGTCAGTCACTACCAGAAGGCGCTTCAGGTCTGCCAGGAATGCGAGCAGCTCATCCAGCGCCACAGCCACCTGCAAAAGTATCGGCCCAGGTTACTGGCCTATTTGGGGATGAACTATACCTCTCTCTTCAAATACCGGCTGGCAGAAAGCTGCCTGCTGCAGGCAAAAGTTTTACTGGACGCCGAACGCGAGAGGCTGGATGTCGCAGAAAACCAGGAGATCCGGGTAAGTTCTATGGATACGGTTCATCACTACCTGGGCCGTATTGCCGAAGCAGAAGGGCATGTGGAGGAAGCGATGCGCTACTATGTTGAAGAGTACCAATATCTCCAACTGTTCGCCCGGGAGCCCCGCGCGCGTCTTGCCTTCTACCATCTGCGACTGGGCGAGCTGCTCATTTCGAGTTCGTTACTGGAGCAGGTCCGCGATCACCTGCTTGTGAGCCAGGAGATTTTCGACGCCATCCAATTTGCTAGCTCAGGACGCCTGCAAGTGAGCCTTGCCTGGGCTGCGCTCTTTGGTAAGGAAGGGAATTACGCACGGGCACGTGAATACATCCTCGCGGCAAAAGAAGAAGCCCGCAGCAAGCACTTCCCACGAGGCGAACTGTGGTGCCTGGTCAAACTCTTCTGGCTGGAATTCGGCCATGTTCACCTGTATCGGGCGCTCGTCACCTTTCTCCAGGCGCTGGGAACCTGGCGGCACGGTGAACTTGGGCGCAATGAACGGTTCAGACTGTTCGGTCATTACGCC
>DAHVFL010000495.1 GCA_027316975.1 Chloroflexota bacterium
GCAACAGACTCAGTAGCGACTTCTGGAAATACTGGACAGGGCAGACCATCTCAAACCTGGGCAGTTCTGTTACATTGTTTGCCTTACCGCTTCTTGTTTACAAGCTGACAGGCTCCGCTATCAACCTGGGCATCTCCGGCGCCGCTGACTTCCTGCCCTACCTGCTCTTCGGGCTGGTGCTGGGCGCGTGGACAGACCGCGTCAATCGCAAGCGCATGATGATCTTCACCGATATAGGACGCGCTGCCATCATAGCAACTATCCCGCTGCTGGCGGTGTTGGGCGCGCTTCCGATCTGGTGGATCTATGTCGTGGGTTTTATTCACTCGACGCTGACCATATGTTTTGAAGCAGGCCAGTTCGCGGCAATTCCCAGCCTGGTTAAACAGGATGATCTTGTCACCGCCAACGGACGCATTCAGGCCAGCTACTCCGCAGCGCAGATCGCTGGCCCGTTGCTGGCCGGCTTGCTGGTGATACGAGTGCCACTTCCATCCTTGATGCTGATCGATGCCATGTCATTCCTCGTCTCGTCACTCTCCATCGCTCTTGTGCGCATCAACTTTAACGCCAAAAAAGGCGAGAAAAAGACCACTATTCGCAGCGACGTGGTAGAGGGGCTGCGTTACGTCCTGAGCCACCCGGTACTGCGCAATATCTCGATGATGATGGCGCTGGTCAACTTTGTAAGCACCGCCTCCTATGCCCAGATTGTGCTCTTCGCCAAAGTGCGGCTCTCGGCAAGCGACGTACAGGTAAGCCTGCTCTTCTCGGCTGCCAGCCTGGGCGTGGTCATTATGGGTCTGCTGGCCGGGCCATTGCGCAAACGCTGGTCCTTCAGCACGGTCGCGCTGGGCGCGTTGATGCTGGAAGGTCTGCTGGGCGTCGTTTTCTCGCTGATGCGCTGGTACTGGGTCGCCACCTTCATCTGGATGCTGTCGGGAGGATTGGGCATCCTCTTCAACATCAATACGGGCAGCCTGCGCCAGGCCATCGTCCCCAATCACATGCTGGGCCGCGTCATCAGTATCGCCAGCGTGCTTGCATGGTCAGCCATCCCCCTGGGCAGCCTGCTGGGCGGCTTCGCCATCACCTGGACGCACAATGTAGCCCTCATCTTCACCATCACCGGCATCCTGACATTCCTGATCCCGTTCAGCTTCTCTTTCACTGCCCTGGGACACGCCGACCGCTATATCCCGAAGAAAGAAGAGGGAAAAAGCTAAGAAGCCATCGACATGCCTCAAGAAATATGAGAACTGAATGTCGATTCCACGTTCGGTTATCATATCTCATGACGAAAATTATCGACCAAACTCGGTAAGAAGCGTACCCCCGTCCTGTAGGGACAAGGGGCGGATGTGGAGAAGGGCGGGAGCCTTGTGCTTGTCCTCGTGACAGTTCGATTCCGTTGGAGTTCCATGATGTCTCGCCAGATGCCAGATGACGTAACCCCAACGAGGACAAGCACAAGGCCCCCGCATCCGCTCCACCCCGCCCCTTGTCCCTACAGGACGCCGGACGCTTCTATTCCCCGATTCGGTTGTTACAATTCATCAGGACGGCGGCAGTTTACGGCCAGCTCGTCTCGGTAATGGGTGTGATTATCATTTCTTGTAAGGATGATGCGGGCGGAACCATCGCGGCGTATACGATGGCATCGGCGACAGTGGCAGGGTCCTGCAAGTTCTGCTCCTCCGGCATGGGAATCCCCTGTTCCACAAAGCGATCAAAGAAATGGGTGCGCATACCGCCGGGGATGATGGTGGTGACGCGAATACCATCTGGCCGTCCTTCGACTCCGAGGGCGCGACTGAAACCGCGCAGACCCCATTTCGAGGCATGGTATGCTGCGGCGTTGGCCCAGGCGCGCGTAGCTGCTGTCGAAGCGATATTGATGATATGGCCTGCCTGTTGCGCACGCATGAGCGGCAAAGCAGATTTAGCGAAAAGAAATGGGCCGCGTAGATTAACCGCTATCACCTGGTCCCATTGCTCAATCGTCATCTCTTCTACCGAAAGGGTATGATCGATAGCAGCGCAGTTCACGAGAATATCCAGCCGTCCGAACCGCGTATACGTCAACTGTACCGCCTCATGTACCGGGGCAGCATCGCTCACATCGCACTGTATGGCAATACTTTTACTGTCCTGCGCCTCCAATGCGTTACTTACTCGTCCAGCCGCCTCTTGATTGATGTCAACGCAGGCCACCGCGCAACCAGCGCGCGCAAAAGCGCGGGCGGTCGCCTCTCCCAGGCCACTGCCCGCCCCCGTCACCAGTACCGCCTTCCCTTTCAAGCTATTCGTATCCATAGATAGTCTCCTCTCCTCAAATTTTTTGTCCAGGTCCAACGCCTTCTTTATTTTCCCCGGCGACAGCCTTGCCTGGACGCAATACATATTCTTGCAGAAGTTCACCAAAAAGCCTGGTGGCGTTGTGCCTGCGATCCTCAACATTGGTGGGCAAACCCAGGTGATAGGTGCCGCTCGGCAGGATAGCGCAGCCCCCATATTTGCGTATCAGCAGGAACTGCGCCACCGCTTCTTCGCCAGCATGTTCAGGCGGCAGGCGTTTCCACCAGGAAAATCCTCCCACATCGAGCAATTTGGCACGATCATAGAGCACATTGGCTCCTCCTACCCAGACAACCTTGTAGCGCACTATTCCATTCCCTCTCACCAGTTGTTGCTGGAGGTGAAGGGGGTTGGCGGCGTTATTCACGTAATGTCGTTCCCAGGGCAGAGATTCCGGCTCAAACGGTTCCGGCGCGACAGGCCCTTCCCACAGTTCGATGCGCTGCTGGTGGGGCCGGAAATCATCAAGATAGCCCAGGCCAGTAGCAGCGCACCCCACAAAGCCGCATCGCTCTCCCTGCATGACACGCAGCATTCGCTCCAGCACCGGAGGATCAAGCAGCACATCGTCATCAAGGTAGTGCGCGTATGG
>DAHVFL010000496.1 GCA_027316975.1 Chloroflexota bacterium
ATATAGAGCATCCCTTCTGACGCGAAAGCGAATTGTGGGGATACAAGATAGTGTGAGGGATACGTATATGCTCTCGATTCTTACATTTCTGCCACTGGCTGGCACACTGGCGCTCTATCTGGTACCGGGTCGCGCAGCGTGGCGCTGGATTGCCACCATCACTGCCGCCAGCGAACTCGCTCTCGGTATCGTGCTGGCGATCCTCTTCAACTGGGGCAGTGGAAAGCTCCAATTTGTGCAGCAGGTGAATTGGATTCCGGCCCTTGGCTCGAGTTACCATCTTGGCATTGATGGCCTCTCGCTGCCCCTGATCCTGCTGACCGCGCTGCTCACGTTCCTGGTACTGGTGTATGCCTGGAAGCAGGAGCAGTTCACACGCGAGTATTTCGCGCTCTTCCTCGTGATGGAGACCGGGCTGATCGGTTTTTTCAGTACGATGGATTTGCTGCTCTTCTATGTCTTTTTCGAGATCGCGTTAGTGCCCATGTACTTTATCATCGGGCTGTGGGGTCATGAGAGACGCATTCAGTCCGCCCTCAAGTTCTTCCTGTATACGCGCGTCGGCAGCCTGGCGGTGCTGCTCTCCATTCTCGCGCTCTACCTGGGAACCAATCCCCATACCTTCGATCTTCCTCAGATCATCGCTGCCCGTCCCTACGCGGGCACTGGAGTGGGCGCTTTCCTCGTGCTGCTCGGTTTTCTCATAGGGTTCGGCATCAAACTGCCGGTGATACCGTTACATTCCTGGCTGCCTGATGCTCATACCGACGCGCCAACAGAGGGCAGCGTGATCCTGGCCGGTCTGCTGTTGAAGCTCGGTGGCTACGGCCTACTGCGCGTCGCTCTTCCCACTGTGCCCGATGCCTTCAGCGCCTGGGCCATTCCAATAGCCGCGCTTGCTATCGTCTCGGCCATTTATGGCGCGGCGGTCGCCATGGCGCAATCTGACCTGAAACGCCTCATTGCCTTTACCAGCGTCAACCATATGGGCTATGTGCTGCTCGGAGTGGCCGTAGCGGCTGCGGCCACGGCCACTCCCGCGGACCGCGCGGCGGCAGCCACCGGGGCGACGTATCAACTGGTGGCGCACGGGCTAGTGACCGGAATGCTCTTCTTCCTGGTCGGTATGCTCGCCGACCGTACAGGCACGCGTGAAATTTCCCGGCTCTCAGGTATCTGGTCGGCCCTGCCCCTCTACGGTTCCTTGCTCGCTTTTGCCATGTTCGCCTCGCTGGGACTCCCTGCCCTGGCGCATTTCGCGGCGGAGGTGCAGATTGTGTTGGGAACGCTGGGCGTCTATCTGTGGGCCGCCTTTGGCATGCTCCTCGCTATTCTGGTGACGACCGCCATGTTTCTCTGGACCTTGCAACGCGTGTTACCTGGCAAAGTTTCTCTCGAATGGACGAAACTCCCGCGCCTGTCGAGGCGCGAGCTAGCAGTACTTCTTCCACTCGTCGCGCTCATTCTTCTGCTGGGCGTGTTCCCAGGCCCACTCGTAGGGATTATGCAAGCTGCGCTGCGCCTTACCCTGCCTGGTATCCTGCTGAGAGGATGGTGAGCATATGGGAGGAATGCAAGGCGGCATGGAACTATGGGCCATTGTGCCTGAACTCACTATTGCAGGACTAATTCTCCTGCTGCTCCCGCTTGGCCCGTTTTTGCCGCCGAACCGCAAATATATCACCACCTGGATAGCGCTGGGGGGACTCGTCATCGTGGCTCTGGAAAGCGCGCGTATGCTCTTTTTCGCCACGCAGCCCATTTTTCTCGATACATACGCCGTTGACCAGTTTGCCGTCTTTTTCAAATTATTTGCAGTGGCCGCGACCGCCTTTGTGCTGCTCGCCACTCAGAGCCACTTTCGCGGTCGCCCGCACGAAAGCGAGGTGCCAGCGCTGCTCTTGATCGTCTGTCTGGGCATAATGGGACTGGCAGCCAGCCAGGACCTCGCGCTGATCGCGCTCTTCATTCAACTTGTCACGGTCGGTTCCTACATCCTGGTCGGTATTGCGAAAGAGCATCGTTTGGCGACAGAGGCCGCTTTCAAAATGTTCCTCTTCTCCTCGACGGTTGGAGCGGTGATGATCTATGGTATGGTACTGCTTTTCGGACTGACCGGCACTCTGCGGCTGCCGGAGATGGCAACGAAGCTGCCCGCGATGCCCGTGGTCACAGCCATTGCGGCATTCCTGCTTATTCTCGCGGGCTACGGCTTCGAGGTGACGCTGGTACCGTTTCACACCTGGGCGCCCGATACCTACCAGGGCGCGCCCACTCCAATCGCGGGCTTCTTGTCGGTTGGTCCGAAAGCGGCGGGTCTGGCAGTCCTGCTGCGCACTCTGGTCGTGGCCTTCCCACACAATCTCGGATACTGGGCAGAGATTCTTGCCGTTCTTGCCGCTATCACCATGACCGTCGGCAACATCTTCGCTCTGCGCCAGAACAGCTTGAAGCGTCTGCTAGCGTACTCCTCCATCGCGCAGGTCGGCTATATCCTGGTGGGTATCGCGGCTGCGGAGCGTAGTTCCCTGGCGATACCCGGCGCGCTGCTCTATATCGCGATCTACCTCTTTATGAATCTGGGAGCATTTCTCGCTGCTGATGCTATCGAGCGGCAACTGCAATCGGATGATATCGCGAAACTGGCAGGACTTGGCAGGCGTCTCCCGTTGACGGCTGCTGTACTGGCCGTCTGCCTGCTCTCACTGGCTGGCTTCCCACCATTCGGCGGCTTCATCGGCAAGACGTACCTCTTCGGCGCGGCGCTTGGCGCGGGTTGGACGTGGCTGGCGATTGTCATGCTGGGAAACGTGGCGGTTTCGCTGTTCTACTATGTGCGCGTCCTCGAACCTCTCTACCTGCATTCCTTGCCTGCCAAACCTCTGCGCAAGGAGCCGGTAGCTCTGCGCTTCGTCCTTCTGGTGCTAGGTCTTGGTACCCTGCTGAGC
>DAHVFL010000497.1 GCA_027316975.1 Chloroflexota bacterium
CGTCTACGAGATTATCCTGCACCGCCGGCTGGATAAACGCAATTTCCGTAAAAAGATTCTCTCAACCGGCATCCTGGAAGATACAGGCGCAAAAAAGATGGAAGGAACGCACCGGCCGGCGCGTCTCTATCGCTTCAATCCCGCGGCTGAAACTAAGTTGTAAAGGATTTTGTTATTCAACGTCTAGCATATCGATGATCTCGGTGAGCGAGTGGATCAGGATGCAATCGATACTGCTCTCTTGTAGTTGGTGGCGGCGATCAAGCAAGATGGGGGTGATGCCTACGGAGCGCGCGCCCAACACGTCGAGGATGTAGGAATCGCCGATGTGCAGGGTATAATCGGCAATGCTGTTGGCCCGCTGTAGCGCCAGGTCGTAAAGTGAGGGCGAGGGCTTGGCGTGACGAGCCAGGGCGGAAACCACCAGGCTGTCAAAGTACTTATTAAGGTGGAGTTCGTGCAAGATGCGTCCCAGCCCGATGCCCCAGTCTGAGATTACTCCCAGCGTGTAGTTTTTGGCTTTCAGCGCGTCGAGGGTAGGCAGCACATCCGGGTATATTTGCCAGCTTGTGTGCTGATCGAATTCCCTGGTTATCAGATGCGCGAGCTGGTAAAGGCGCGGCTCATCGTGTTCTTCCACGAATGGACGCAGGAAGTTCATATAATACTCGATCCAGAAGGCGTTGATGGCGTCTTCACTGGCCCACATGTGACGCCTCTGGCGCGTCTGACGATAGAAGAAATCGTCGGCTTCGGTAATACGCTCTTGTAACTTGTCCAGGTCAATATGCAGTGCGAGCTGCTTGCATATATGCTGGCATATTTCGGGCGTTGAGGGATTGGGATGGAGCAGTGTGAAACCGGCATCGAAAAAAACGGTACGAATCGATTGTGGCTGTTCAATCAGCATTATGATATGTTTCCTTAGTCATAAACCAGTAGCGACACCCCTTGCGGGTGTCCTGTCTTCATAAGATATGCATCACAGGAAGCACGGACGGGACACCCGCAAGGGGTGTCGCTACTGGTTTATATTATGTTTTGGCCTTGTAGATTGCGTCGGCGGCTGCCAGGGCAGCGCCGGCGGCTGGCTGCAGGCCGCTGCGCGGCAAGACATGCTCAAGGGCCGAGAGCACGGTATCGACGTTCTTGCGACAGGAATTGTAGCCCATCAGTCCGATGCGGATCAGGCGACCCTTCAATGCGCCGAAGCCGCCGCCGATCTCAATCTGGTATTCATTGAGCAGGCCGTTGCGAATGGCAAGTTCGTCGACGCCTTCCGGCAGTGTGATGGCGGTCAGGACGGGCAATTCATAGCCGGGCTGTGTCAGTATGCTCAGGCCCAACGCTTTGACGCCCGCTCGCAACGCTTCGCCGTTGAGCTGGTGGCGTTTCCAGCGCGCCTCCAGTCCCTCTTCGAGGCTGATGCGCAGGGCTTCGCGCATGGTGTAGACGAGGTTGCTGCAGGCCGTGTGGTGGTAGGTATGATCGCCATTCCAGTAGCGGTGCAGCTTGTGCAGGTTGAGATAGTAGGTCTGCACAGGCTTTTTGCGGTTCTCGATGACTTTTACGGCGCGGTCGTTAAGTGTGATGGGGGCCAGCCCTGGCAGCGCGCCCAGGCTTTTCTGGCTGCCAGCGTAACAGGCGTCGATCTTCATGGCATCGACATCCATTGGCACGCCGCCGAGTCCGCACACGGCGTCTACGACGAAGAGCGCGCCGTGCGCGTGTGTAATGCGCTCAAGCTCTTCGAGGGGTTGCCAGAGTCCGGTGGAGGTCTCAGCGATGGCGGTGGCGAAGACTTTCGCCTCTGGATGCTCTTTGAAGGCCTGTGCGAGCGTTTCAGGCGCGAGTGGTTGTCCCAGTTCGGTCGCGAGATTGACTACTTTTGCGCCAGCCCGTTCGGAGATTTCCACGATCTGGCCGCTGAAAAAGCCCAGGCTGCCCGCGATGAGCGTATCGCCCTCCTCAAGCAGGTTGGAGAGAACGGCTTCCGCGCCGGAGAAGCCGGAGCCGGAGACGCACAGCGTCATTTCGTTTTTTGTCTGGAAGACCTGCCGCAGCAGGTAGGCAGTCTCTTCCATGATGGCAAAAAATTCTGGATCGATATGGCCGAGTTGCGGCGCTGAAGCGATACGCAATATACGCGGGTCAACATTGCACGGACCAGGGCCAAGCAGCAATCTATACGAGGGATTAAGTTCAGGAAGCGCGTTTTGATAGACTTCGCTCTTCCCCATTACCAGTTGTGTCATGTGTTTCCCCTTCTTGAAATTGCTATGCGTTTGAACAATAATCCCCCTGGTCACAGTTGCGGACTTATCTAACAGTTGCCTCAGCCTCGAACAGGTGCTGCAACTTGTCTGCCTGATCGACTGTGATCAGGTTATCGATGAACTCATCTAACTCGCCATTGAGCACGCCGGGTAAATTATGGCGCGTGTAGCCAATGCGATGGTCGGTAACGCGATCCTGCGGGTAGTTATAGGTACGAATCTTCTCGCTGCGGTCGCCGGTCTGCACCTGCGAGTGCCGCGATTTGCTCAGTTCTTCCTGCCGGTGCGCCTCTTCTAAATCCCACAGGCGAGACTTGAGTACAGAAAGAGCCTTTGTTTTATTCTTCAGTTGCGATTTTTCATCCTGGCAGGTGACGACCAGCCCGGTGGGCAGGTGTGTGATACGCACCGCCGAGTCCGTCGTGTTGACGCTCTGACCGCCATGTCCGGTAGAACGATAGACATCGACGCGAATATCGGTATCCTTGATCTCGATACTGATATCATCGTCGGCCTCTGGCAGGACAATAACTTTGGCGGTCGAGGTGTGAATGCGCCCGTTGGCCTCGGTGACGGGAACGCGCTGCACGCGATGGGTGCCGCCTTCGTATTTCATGCGGCTGTACGCGCCGCGGCCTTTGACGACGAAGGTGATGTCTTTGATGC
>DAHVFL010000498.1 GCA_027316975.1 Chloroflexota bacterium
CTCGCCAGGTCGATGGTCAAAGGATAGATATGCTGCCAGGGAGTAGGAGCGGTCATATACACCATGCGTCTCACCGGCTGGACCGGTACTTCTACCGCCAATCCAGCCCGTTTTGCTACTTCACCGGCCCACGACCCGCCAGCGTTCACCAGGTACTCAGTCTCAAATGTACCCTTTGGTGTCTCCACCTGCCAGGTTTTTCCAATTCGTTTCGCGCTGGTAAGTGGAGCCTGCATATGTACCGAAGCGCCTCTCTCCTTTGCCAGCCTCAAATAGGTAAAGGTCACACTGTGCGGGTCTACTATCCCATCGGCAGGTCCGTGGGTTGTGCCAGCAATACCAGTAGTATCAAAGGCAACCAGGCTCTGCGCCTCCTCAACAGTGAGTACTTTCACCGGCGCGCCCAGCCGTTCCTGCAATGCGACGCTCTCAAGATGCTCGCCCCAGCGATCTGGCGGCACGAGAAAAAGATAGCCAATGGGGCGATAACCGGCATCATCTCCATACAAATCCTGAAAATGCTGGTATTCCTGAATGCTCTCCCACGACAGGCGCGTGTTGACCTCTTCCGTGTACTGAACGCGCACCCCGGCGGCGCTGCGACCCGTCGAACCCATAGCCGGCGCAATTTGTGCCTCCAACACCACTACTTGTAATCCTCGCTCGCTCAAACGAAAGGCGCAGGATGCCCCCATAATTCCAGCGCCGATAATCAACACGTCAGCTTTTGTTGTCATTGACACGCCCATCTGCCTTTCCCGATAAGGTGAACTCAGTAGCGACACCCCTTGTGGGTATCCTTTCACTGGTTGATTTTTTTGAAACGCGCCGATCTCGCCTGTCATGCTGAGCGCAGCGAAGCATCTCTCGCCGGGTCGCACGCAGATGCTTCGCTGCGCTCAGCATGACACCTTTCACCTTGCTGATGCCTTTCTTAAAAAATCTACCAGTGAAAGGCAAGCCCCGCCCCTACCCTATACGGGAAGCACTCCGGCTTCGTGTAGGGTAGGGGCGGGGCTTCGCCGCTCTTGCGGCCCCCCCGCCCTGGCAGCGGCGTGGCCACTTTCGATCCGGCTTACCTTGACGCCTATTGAGCGGGGCTTGCCCCCCGCCCTGGTAAGCACACAGTCCGCTGATTTTCTGATATACTTTACTAGAAGCAGATAAGAACATCTCATTGTCACAGCAGCTATCTAATAGGAATTTGGGAGGGTTCATGTTATGACCTATCGCGCCGAGGTAGTGGGCAGTTTGCTCAGGCCCACTTATTTAGCGGAAGCTCGCGAGCAGTTGGCCGCGGGACAGCGTAACGCGGCAGAGTTCAAAGCCATTGAAGACAGGGCGGTCGACGAGGCCATCGCTCTCCAGGAGGAAGCGGGCATCGATGTCATCACCGATGGAGAGATGAGACGCTATGCCTTCTACGGCCACTTGATCGATGCGCTGGATGGCTTCGATAAATATGGAGGCTGGGCCATTCCCTTCAGGGATGAGGCGGGAGAGCAACTTATTCTCAAGCGCCCGGTTGTGGTGGAGAAGCTGCAATGGCGCAGGAGCATGTGCGCGGAAGAGTGGGTGTACCTGCGGGCGCGTGCATCGCGTCCCGCTAAAGTGACCATGATTAGCGCGCAGCAGGCAGCCGCATACTACGACCCTGAGAAGTCGAAATCGGCCTATTCAACCCGAGATGCCTATCTCGCGGACATCGTGGATTTCTCGCGGCGTGAAGTGGATGAACTCGCCCGCCTGGGCTGTACGTATATCCAGATCGATGCTCCCCAGTACGCCGCGCTGCTTGATCCGCAGATGCGCGAGGGGTATCGCCAGCGTGGCAACGACCCCGACAAAATCATCGATACCTGCATTGAAATGGACAATGCCATCATTCGCGACCACCCTGGTATCACCTTTGGCATCCATATCTGCCGGGGCAACAACCAGAGCAAATTCTACGCCAGCGGCGACTATGAACCCATCTCGCGCATATTTTCCCAGACCCACTTTCAGCGCTTCCTGCTCGAATACGACGATCAACGCTCCGGTGGATTTTCCCCATTGCGGCATGTGCCTGAAGATCGCACCGTCGTCCTGGGCCTGCTGACTAGCAAAAAGCCGCAATTAGAATCTTTCGACGAACTGCGCAGTCGAATCGAAGAAGCCACTCATTATGTGCCGCTGGAACGTCTGGCTCTCAGCCCGCAGTGCGGCTTTGCCTCCACTATGGAGGGAAACCATCTCTCGTATGAGGATCAGCGCCGCAAGCTGGAACTGGTGGCAAAAGTGGCGCGGGCGGTCTGGGGTTAGGGTTGATAGGAGCAGAGATCACATGACGGAATCACGTTATGACACGGGTATAAAGACGCGCAAAGAGGTGCTGGGCAGTGAGTATGTTGAGCAGGCGCTGGCCCGCGCAACCGAATTCGATGCTGATTTCCAGCGTATCATCACGGAGATGGCCTGGGGTGCGGTCTGGTCGCGGCCAGACCTGGATAAGCGAACTAGAAGTCTTGTTACCGTCGCTATTCTGGCGGCGCTGGGTCGCGATGAACTGAGCTTGCACATGCGCGCGGCCATTGAGAATGTCGGAGTCGATCCCCATGAAATCGCGGAGGTACTGCTGCATGTAGCCGTGTACGCGGGCGTTCCAGCAGCGAATACCGCGTTTGCGGTCGCGAAGAAAATCGTCAATTCGCCGGCCCCGGCGGCATCGCCTGAAGCATCGGGAGCGAGCAAGGAGGAGAGCGTATGAACAACACCACGATCGGCGCAATCGTGCGAGGTGATGGCGAGGTCTTTCCGCCTTATTTGTACGAGGCGTATCAGTCCACGCGCCGCCGCGCGCCAACGCTGCCGCTCATTGATGTGCCGCTCACCCTGTCCGAACTGACG
>DAHVFL010000499.1 GCA_027316975.1 Chloroflexota bacterium
CGGCCATACCGCGAAAGTGACGCGCAAGACCTCTTCGAGGCTGTCGCGGAATCACGCGAACATATTCGCCCGTGGCTCCCTTTTGCCGACGCGCACCAGACAGTCGAGGAAAGCCGCGACTGGATTATCCAGATGATGGCGCAATGGTTACTTCGCAATGACCTCATACTGGGCATGTGGGAAGCCGCCACCAATCACTATCTCGGTGGAACTGGACTTCACGCACACGACTGGGACTTCGGGTACTTTGAAATTGGCTACTGGATACGCGCTTCCGCCGAGGGTCATGGTTACGTTACAGAGGCGGTGCGCCTGCTGGCGGATTATGCATTCGAGACGCTCAAAGCCAACCGCCTTGAAATCCGCTGTGACGAGTTGAATGTGCGCAGCGCCGCAATTCCTCAACGTCTCGGATTCGTCCGGGAGGGATGTTTGCGCAACAACGCGACCGCGCCGGATGGTAAGCTGCGCAACATGCTGGTTTTCTCGCTCATTCCGGGCGAGTGGCATGGTGAACGGCATTAGAGGATAGCATGACGACCGGACAGCAATTCGACGCAATCGTAGTAGGCGCGGGTCCAGCCGGCAGCAGCGCGGCCCTGGCAATGGCGCGCGCGGGCCTGCGTGTCGCCCTCATCGAGCGCGGCGAGTATGCTGGCGCAAAAAACGTCTCCGGCGCGGCCCTGTACGCTCCCGGTCTGCTGGCCGAACTGCTGCCCAACTACTGGGAAGAGGCTCCCGTCGAGCGCTTTCTGACGCGGCGCGTCATCTCATTACTGGGGCAGGAGTCCGCGCTCTCCATCGACTTTCGCACCGACCACTTCGCGCAGCCACCCTACAATGGCTTCACTATCCTGCGGCCCAAATTTGATCGCTGGCTGGCCGACAAGGCGCAGCAGGCCGGAGCGTCGCTTATCACCTCAACCGTAGTGGACGATGTGCTCTACGAGCGCGACCAGGTTGCCGGTGTGCTATGCCGCCGCGAACAGGGCGAACTCTACGCCCCCGTCGTCATCGCAGCCGATGGAGCGAACTCGTTCCTCGCCAAAAAAGCCGGTCTGCAAGGCGAATTTAAAGCCGGTGAGATGACGCTGGGCATCAAAGAAGTGCTGCGCCTCGACGCGCATACCATCGAGGAGCGTTTCAACCTCACTAACGACCAGGGGGTGGCGACGGAATATGTCGGCTTCGCCACAGGCAATGTCAAAGGCGGCGCGTTCCTCTATACCAATCGCGATACGCTCTCCATCGGGCTCGTCACGCAGATCGCATCGCTGGCGCAGCAGCGTGTCAAACCATACGAACTGCTCGACCGCTTCAAGCAGCATCCAGCAGTTGCGCCGCTCGTGCGCGATAGCGTACCCATCGAATATTCCGCGCACATGATCCCCGAAGGCGGGTGGGCTATGCTGCCGAAGCTTTCACGCGGCGGCTTGCTGGTGGTTGGAGACGCGGCGGGTTTTGTTTTCGCGGCAGGCATCTTCCTCGAAGGCATGAATTTCGCTATCGCCTCCGGGCTGGCAGCTGCCGCGACCGCGCAGGAAGCGCATTCTCAGGGCGATTTCTCTACCGCGAGCATGGCGCGCTATCGCCAGCAACTGGAAAAGAGCTTTGTGCTGCAAGACCTGAAACGCTTCAGGCGCGCACCCGCCTTTCTCAATAATGAGCGCCTGCTGCATATGTACCCCGAGTTGCTCTGCCAGGCAGCCGAAAACGTCTTTCGTTCGGACGGCAGGCCGCGCCGCAAACTTGGACGCACCATTTACAGCACCATGCGCGGCAAAGTAGCGCTGCGCACTCTGCTGCGCGATGGCTGGCAGGCCGCCCGCGCCCTATTTTTCTAGCTACAGGACAGGAAGGTATCATTTATGCAGCCAATCGAGGAACGCCTGGAACTTGTGCGCTTCAAGGTCGATAAGACGCCACACATCCGCGTCAACAGCGAGGCCTGCAAGGATTGCGATACTACCGCCTGCGTCTACGTCTGCCCCGCTGGTCTCTTTGAACTGCTGGGCGGCGAAATGCACTTCTCCTACGAACATTGCTTTGAGTGCGGCACCTGCTACGTCGCCTGCGACCGCAAAGCCATCGAATGGAACTACCCGCGCGGCGGCTGGGGCGTCAGTTTCCGCGCATCGTGAATCGTGAAAGATGCGATCATGCTGCTCATCGACATTCCAGGGCAGGGGCAGAGCTACAGCCCGTACCCTGGACGAATCGGTGCCAGGCGTCATATCGTCCAGGGTACGGGCTGTAGCTCTGCCCCTGCCCTGGCGGTCCAAATCATGAAAAAGAAATGAGGTACACAATGAAAATCGAAGCCAGATTACAAGAAATGGGACTCGTCCTACCGGAAAGCATGAAAGCGCCCGCCGGGGTAAAACTGCCCTTCGCCAACGTGCGCGTGCGCGGCAATCGCGCCTACATCGCCGGGCATGGTCCGCTCATGCCCGATGGCTCGCTCGCCAGACCCCTCGGCAAAGTCGGCGCGGAAGTGTCTGAGCAAGAGGCCTACCAGTCAGCGCGCCTGGTCACGCTCGCCATTTTAGCCAGCCTCAAACGTGAATTGGGCGATCTCGACCGCGTCACCGCGTGGCTGCGTATTTTCGGCATGGTCAACACCGCTCCCGGCTTCAATCGCCAACCAGCCGTCATCAACGGCTTCTCAGACCTCATCCTGGAATTGTACGGCCCGGAGGTAGGACAACATGCGCGTTCCGCGGTTGGCATGGCCGCGTTGCCGTTCGATATCCCGGTTGAAATCGAAGCCGAGGTGGAGATTAGCAGTTAGAAATAAGGCCATAGAAAAATCACATGTACATCACCGTCTGTGTCAAACAAACGCCCGATAGCAGTTCCGTCTACATCGACCCTATTACGG
>DAHVFL010000049.1 GCA_027316975.1 Chloroflexota bacterium
GGAAGCAGGATCAAGTGTGGCTCTGGCTGGGCATACGGGCCTTTTCCATAGACTTCTGTGGTATAGATGGCATCGATCAGAGGCTGACCTGTGACCGGATCGACCTGACATCTCAGATCATCGCAGAGCTCCTGGATACGCGCAGCCTCCAGGTTTGCATTCAGGAAGATATCCGCGTACCCTCCGCCGTAACCAGACATGGAAGGCACGCAGGCGAGTGTGTGTGCCCAATCGATATCGGTTACTGTTGGCTTATAGACGCCTCCTGAACCTTTCTTGATGATACCCGCGCTTTTAAGCTTTCTTTTGCCCTTCTGGACCAATGAGAGCAAGCCCATCCCTTCGAGGGTATGCTTGAGTCTGGCAAGGCGACCTGCCTTTTCACGCTGCGAAGTGGAATGGAGCTTCAAAAACCCCTTACCATACAAATATTCATTAATGTCGAAGGAGCGACTTATGCCTTGAAAACCGTGATCGGACACCACAAAGATAGTATCTTCCGGCTTCAACTCTTCTAAAACCAGTCCCAGCGCTGAGTCCAGCATACGGTAATATTCGATGGTTTTCGGGTCGAATCCAACGATTTCGTCCCACAGCGAGTGCTGCAAGCGGTCGGGGCCGACAAAGACTACGTAGCAAAAATCCCAGGATTTTTCTTTCAGCAGGTAGGTCATGAGTTGAATGCGCGATGCGGTCATGGCCAGGGTTGCATCGACCAGGCGGTCAACGCGTGTCTCTACCTTGCCCTTGAAGATCTCACGCAGTTTGATGTCAATTTTATAGTCCGGCACCACGCGAAAGAGTTCTTCCTTAAAAGCGGCTGGATAGGTAAACTCTACTTCGGTGCTGGGCGTTAAATAGCCGCTGACCATGATGCCGTTGACCGGCTCAGGCGGGTAGGTGATGGGGACATTGAGAACAAGCACCTGCTTGCCGAACTCGCTGAGGATGTTCCAGATGGCCTTCCCTCCTTTGCGGTGCGTCTGCACAGACGCCTTGCGCGCGCTTCCCGCTTCTTGCCCTCCCTCATACGTCCAGAAGTCATACACACCGTGACGAGCAGGTTTCAAGCCGGTCGAAATAGAAGTCCACGCGGGCGGCGTGAGCGGCGGATATTTGGATTCCAGCACCGCCTCGCATCCCTGCTTTTGTAGTTTGCAAAAATTGGGGAGTTCCCCCCTCTCCATCAGCGGGTGGATGACGCGGAATGCCAACCCATCCGCACCAAAGATGACTGTACGCATAACGCTATACTTCCTTCATTCCTTTTCTATTCACGTTATATTCACGCCTCTGCTTACGCATCGAGTAATTTTTTCAGTTTTCGCCGTGCCAGCCCGCCCTCCGCATCGCCGCCGGTGGCCACCATTCCCTCCAAAAACAATTCATCCAGCACGCGCCCGTCAAAAGCGTAGGGGAACGGCAGCCCCAGGCTGTGCAGCAGGGTTGGTACGATATCGAAGACCTCTGCATTGGGGGCCTGGAAACCGCGTTTGAAATTCGCACCGTAGGCATACAGGACGCCATCTTTCTGATGCGAGCCAAAGGTTTTGCCGATATCTTCCCAGATGCGTTCGTTCCCCATCTCCATACGGAACGTTACTCCATCCTGCGCCAGGAGCAGCAAATGCGGTTCGCGGGGTGCATAGGGGCCTGTTCCAAACACTTCTGTTGTGTAAATGACATCAATTAACGGCTTTCCGTTTTTGGGATCTTTCTGGAGTTTCAGGTCTTCACATAGCCCGGCTATCTGCTCTTCTGTTATATCAGGGCTGAGAAAAACGTCGGCATAGCCACCCTGGAAGCCTGAGAAAGATGGCACGAAGGCCTGGGTTTTATCCCAATCAACATCTTCGAGCAGAGGGCGAGTGGCATCGACACCGGAATTCTCCCAGACTCCGGCGGCCTTGAGAGAACGCTTGATTTTGCGCGCCAATGGCCGCAGCCACAGTCTATTGGCGATATGTTTGAGCGTGCTGGCGCGTCCTGCCTTGCGCCGTGCGGAGAGAGCCCTGGGGTCGAGCACGAGCAGCCCTTTCCTTCGCAGGTACTCATTGATATCGAAGTAACTATTATGTCCTCGGAAACCATGATCGGAGACCACGAAGAGAGTATCTTGCGGGCCAAGTAGGGCAAGTATCTGTCCGAGCGCATCATCGAGCATCCTGTAGTAGCGGTTGGTGCGCGGGTCGAGGGCGATAGCTTCCTCCCACAACTGATGCTGCAAGCGATCCCCACAGACATATGCCAGGTAACAGAAGTCCCAGGGCTTCTCTTTCAACATGTGCATGATGAGCCTGGTGCGCTGCTCGGTCATGTCCAGCAGGACATCAACCATCGCGTCCACCCGCAGTTTTAAGCGCAACCGCTCATATTCACCCCCGGGTACGAGTTGATAGCGTGGAGCGACGCGAAACAGCTCTTCCTTGAAAGATGCGGGATACGTAAAATCGACATCTGTACCGGGTGTTAAATAGCCGCTGACCATGATGCCGTTCACGGGTTCGGGTGGGTAGGTGGCGGGAACGTTTATCACGAGTACCCGTTTCCCGTACTCGCTCAGGATATTCCAGATGGCCTTGCCTCCCCGGCGCTGCGTCTGCACATGCACGCTGCGCGTGACGCCGCGCTTCTGCGCATCAGCATAGACCCAGTAGTCATAGACACCGTGACGAGCAGGTTTCAAGCCGGTCGAAATGGAAGTCCACGCGGGCGGCGTGAGCGGCGGATACTTAGATTCAAGCACCGCCTCGCAGCCCTCATCGCGCAGTTTCTTAAAGTTGGGTAGCTCTCCACGCTCGATAAGCGGCTTGATGATTCGGAAGGTCAGCCCATCCACCCCAAAGATGACTGAACGCATAATCTATCTCCTTGTAGCGCAACTTACTTTTCTACTTCAAGCAATTTCTTGAGCTTGCGGCGAGCCAGTCCATCTTCCGCGCTCCGCTCCGGGTCCACGGCTACTGCCCGTCCCTCCTGCGCTCGCTCCACAAACAACTCGTCCAGCACGCGCCCATCAAAGCCATGTGGCAGCGGCAGGTTCATGCTGTGAAGCAAGGTTGGCACGAGGTCATATATTTCGGCATTGGGCGCTTTGAAACCTCGCTTGAAGCTGTCTCCATAGGCGTACAGCACACCATCCTTATGATGAGAGCCAAAAGATTTTCCCAGGTCTTCCCATAAACGCTGATTGCCTAACTCTACGCGGAAGGTGATGTGGTCACCGGGAAGCAGCAACAGGTGCGGTTCGCGTGGGGCAAAGGGACCTTCGCCATATACTTCAGTGGAATAGATGGCATCGATTAGCGGCTTCCCGTCTTTGGGATCAACCTGGCGCATCAGGTCCGCGCGCAGTTCAGCGATCTGCTCTTCTTTCATATCAGGGTTCAAGAAAATATCCGCGTAGCCGGATGGGAAGCCAGAAAATGAAGGAACAAAGGCCAGGGTTCTCTTCCAATCGATATCGGAAAGCGCCGGACGATCCAGGCCCGCCTCGAAATTGGGCGGCACCCACATGCCCAGTGTCTTGAGAGAACGCTTCACTTTGCGAGCGAGCGAGCGCAATCCCAGGCGCGAAACCACCTGCCGCACGCGCGTGGCCCGGCTGGATTTGCGGCGGCTACTCTCAAATGAGGCCCCGGGCGTCAGCAGTCCCTTGCTGTAGAGGTACTCATTGATATCAAAATACGTATTATGCCCGCCGAAGCCGTGATCTGAGACCACAAATAGACGATCACCGGGGCCGAGCAGGGCGAACACCTGCCCAAGCGCGTCATCGATCATCTTAAAATAGTCGTTCGTACCCGGATGCAACGCGCTGACTTCTTCCCACAGGGGATGCTGCAAGCGGTCCGCGCCGATGAAGGCAAGATAGCAGAAATCCCAGGGCTTTTCCTTCATCATATGCATCATGAGCTTGATACGCTCTTCAGTCATGCGCAAAATGGCATCCGCCAGAGGCTCAACTTTTCCGATAGTTTTCAGGCGCTCGTAGGCATTCGTTTCCAGGTCAATTTGATAATTGGGTGCGATCTGAAAGAGTTCTTCTTTGAAAGAAGGTGGATACGTAAAATCGACATCCGTGCTGGGTGTCATATACCCGCTGACCATGATGCCGTTCACGGGTTCCGGTGGATAGGTGGCGGGAACGTTTATCACGAGCACGCGTTTCCCGTACTCGCTCAGGATATTCCAGATGGCCTTGCCTCCTCTGCGGCGCGTGAGGACGTGAGCCGCGCGGGGTTTGCCGACTTCCTGCTGCTCGTCATACACCCAAAAGTCGAAGACACCATGACGAGCGGGTTTCAAGCCGGTCGAAAGCGAAGTCCAGGCCGGGGGTGTAAGCGGAGGGTACTTTGACTCGAGTACCGCTTCGCAGCCCTCCTGGCTAAGTTTCTTAAAGTTGGGGAGTTCGCCTCGCTCGATGAGTGGGTGCAGGACACGAAATGTAAGCCCATCGACGCCAAAGATGACTGAACGCATAAAGCACCTCTTCTATTTTTTCCTGGTTTTATTTTTTGCGCCGCGCGAGAACTTTTTGCGCAGCGCCTTCATGACAATTTCGTCTTCGGGACTGCCCTTAAACAAGATAAGCAGCCCGATGTAACTGGCGAGAAATACCGGGATTAATGCCAGTTGCGCCGAGATAATAGCGTGCCCCAGCACAACATGCCATTTCATCTGACTTAAGAAGTAGAGACCCACGCCAGTAAATATGCTGCTGATCAATCCCGCGATGATCGGCTTAAGGGTATCCAGGCGATAAGGCTGCATTTTTAGCAGGAGGCGCACCTGGAGCAAACGCATACTATTCAAGGCACCGATGGCAAGACCCGTGCTGATGGCGGTTCCCATTGCGCCATAGCGCGGCGTCAGGATGATTCCCAGCACGATATTGACCGCGACGGCCACCAGCGAGTTGATGAATGAGAGCTTATTATGGCCAGTCATCAGCAACATATAGCCAACGGAACCCGTTCCAGAATTGAGCACATTTCCCAGGGCAAAGGCGATTACCAGGGGCCATGCGGGGATAAAATCCTTGCCCGATAAGCTCAATAAGTAAGGAGAAAAGAGCACGACAATAAGAAATATAGGCAAACTAAAAGTAATGGCCCATTTCGTTATCGCCTTAAACATGGTCTCTAAGCGCGCTTTTTCGCCCTTGCTGTGCAACTCCGCAATGGTGGGCGCGAAGACGTTATTCAGCGAAAGCAAGGGCAACGAAATAAATGCACTCAAGCGAATAGAGGCTCCATAGAGGCCAAGTTGCGTTTTCGCGACGCCGAAGCTTGCCAGCAAGAGCGTATCTATCGAGTCAAGTACGGTATCGATAATAGCCGTTAAGAAATTGATGGTAGCGAAAGTGAGCCATTCACGTACCCGGTACTCTTCACGTTCAGGTGTCGCCACTTTGACTACCTGCCGTAAGAGAAAATTCAGGGCCAGAATGGTACTGACCA
Source organism: Chloroflexota bacterium (assembly GCA_027316975.1). Taxonomy (GTDB): domain Bacteria; phylum Chloroflexota; class Ktedonobacteria; order Ktedonobacterales; family Ktedonobacteraceae; genus CF-113. The sequence continues at coordinate 5,463 of DAHVFL010000049.1, forward strand.
GTGTACTGGCGAGCAGCGCGACGGCGATTCCAACAGTATAACGGAAGAAGACCAGCACAGCGAACAGCAGCGCCAGCTGTAAGGCGGGCTGCACGATACTCGTCGCCAGCACGCGAAATTTGAACGCCTTGAAGCCGCGCAATCCGGCGAACCAGATCACCTGCATACATAAGAGCGGGATAAGCGGGGCCATCAGCTGCAAAAGAGGCATCAATTTTACAAGTGTATCTTTATTATTCGCAGACTGGCCGGGCCGTAATAACGACCAGAGCTGCACAAGATACGGCGTGAAAAAGAGCAACAGGATGGCGGCCACCAGGCCAGCCAGGCCGGCTAACAGAGTACAGAAAATCACCAGGCCTTGCAACGGGGAAGATTTATTTTTGCCCCGGTAGATAGCCACATAGCGCACCATCGCGTCGTCTAAGCCCAGATTAAAGATGGACGTGATCAGATTGATCAGGGATAAACTGAGCGTATATAAGCCGTACACCGCCGGCCCGAAGCCGTATTGGATCAGGAAGTTACAGCCGTACTTAAGTACGCTTCCGACGATATTACCAAGCCCGACCAGGCCTGCCGCCCCTGCCGTCCCCGCAACCTCCGATTGTATAGTAATTTTCGGTTGGCCCTGCTGGTTTATCAGACGATCAACGACCTTTGTTCTGAGCGTGGTTTGTTGCTCGAAAGCCGCCGCGCCGGGATCAATTACGCTGTCGAAGCCCAAAGTACCAGGCTCCCATGTTTGGGCGAGATCGGTAGATTGCGGGTATCTCTTTGCTGGTGGAACAACGAACGGCGGCATTGGCGCCGGTGTACTTGCTAGAGCGGGTGGAGTGTGCAGTTCCCTCTGAGCCAGCGGCGCTGTAGATGCTCCCTCACACTGGCGCGAGCCATTTACTGAAGTCACTTGCGACGGCGATTGATCCGCAACCACTTCGTCAAAAGTAAAAAACCTCATTCGACGCGGGCGCTTCGGCGAATGGTATTCTGACGCTTCTGCAACGGGTCTGCTCATAGGAAAATACAGCTTTCAAGGGCAAAGGGGAAGCTGACCTTCCTTCTGCCTCACAATAGTTTACACATACCCGAGATCACGCAAGTGACCGATGATCAGTTCCTCATCGTGTTCGGAAAGCTCCTGGTTTTGCGTACTGGAGCGAATGGGATGCTGTTCAAGGTAATAAGGCGTGAACAGAGTACTCACGGCAGGACTTTCCATACCAACATATTCCACGCCCAATGCATGAAGCAGCGTCGGAACAACCGCTGTGAGCGGAACAGTTTCAGGCGCGCATACATTGGCTTTCAATGAGGGAGCAGAGGCAACTAAATAGCCTTTGAGTAGAGATGGATGCATTCCCGCCACTGTGGTTTGGCCGCTGACAGGCGGAGTTATCGTCGTCTCGTCAAACTCGATACATGTACTGCGCCGTGAGGGAGCATAGCCCGGCTGGAATACGACGACCAGATCAGGTGCGCAGAAGAGATAATCACCCACATACAATTCTTCCTTACGATAGATATGCTCGATTATGGACTCGCCGGTGTGACTGTCGCGCAGTTTATTCGGCATGGCCTTAATAAGAGAGCCGCGCACGTCTTCGTATTCATCCTGGGGATGTACTGCTCCATGCGCATCACGCCCAAGCAAGTTGATCCAGAGTTGGCCGTACCCGGCAAAGTAGGCAAGCGAGTTGATCCAGTTGATTTGGCCGCTCTGCACGTCACGCTCAATCACACCCATATCAGCGAGGAAATTATTCACGTTGACATACTGCTTGACGGGAGACGGCTGCGTCTCCGAGAACAGGGCCAGCAGACCGCTTTCACCCACCCATGTCTGAGCGATTTGCAAAACCTGAGCGAGGTCGGGTAATTGCGTTCCGATGACGCACTTGACGATCAAACAATCCTTCTCATCGCTGGCTGATTGTGTCCAGTCCTGGAGCAAGCTGACCAATTCTGATACCTGGGACTCTTCATAGCGAGTCGTCCAGCCTACAGTACGGAGGAGGTCAGGCAGCAAATTTGGAGTGGGTCCCCTGCCAGTCGATTCTCTTACCACCGCGTAGTTGCGAGGAACAAGCTCATCGAAAAAGCCAAAACTCGCAGGGGACCGGCCACTAAGAGCTTGATAACGCTGCGACTGGGGGCCGGTAATAGGTGATGGTGCGAGTTCGACTATCGCACCCCGCTCTATAAGTGCTTGTACATCAGGAAGCGAACGGATATCTGACAGGCGGGTGCCAGTTAACCAGAGAATGATAGCCTTTCGCGGCGTTTGATCTGCATTATTCATGCGCTTTCACTCCTTCTTTATTGATATGGGTATTCCACGCTTGACGAACCTGGGTACCAAATCTTCCCCTTCTACGAGCAATCCTCCATAATTGATCTTTGTATAGTACAAAACCGAAGAGCATCCATGACACAATGACTTGCGGAGTCTCCACGAACTGGTTAAGCTGGCGTGGCGGCAGGAAAAAAGAACTTGAAGTGAGGTCTCCAAATGCTGAACCAACCACCAGCCCAAGGACACATAGCCCCAACATACAGTTCCTGCGTTTTTGTATTTCCTCATTGGTTTCCATTCCCCAGAACAACACCCACAGGCGCACGACAGAATCACGCATGAAATCCCACGTTTCCTTCACGTATCTGGGCGCACTCACCAGTCCTTTATCCGTGGGATTTACTCCCCGGAATCTGCTCTTCATGCTCACGATGATGTCCAACTTGACCTTCCGGCCCCGGCGTGATACCGGCGCATGCGGGTCAACGGCCAGCCCCAAATCGACGAGTCCAGGGAAACCAGAGTGTTGTTTCCTGGATACGCGGTAGCGACTGTAGAGCTTATAAGCGGCGATAGCGATGACGACCGTAGATGAAATGTAGAAAATAACGCCGAGCGGCCCGGTTTCTACCAGTACCTGGAGGTACCCGTCATGCGCCACACCCAGACCCGTCAAGGTAAAGTTGCGCAGGTTTCTTGCCAGCGTCGTGTAATACTGATCGTAGGCCCAGTAATTGCCGGGGCCAAATCCCAGAACAGGTCGCCTCGTCCATATCCAGAATGCGTCGTGCCAGATCGTGACGCGGTTCAAATCATTTTTTTTAACGCTCTGCAACCTCATCAGATAAAGATAGAGGAAGGGAAGTAATGGGATAACACAGGCGATACAGAACGTGATTAGCCGGCGCGAATAGGCAATGGTTATGACGATCATGCCAACGGCCACCTCAACCCACCAGCTATTTTGCAATGAGAGGTAGACTCCTATCAAGCAAAACACCATAATAAAGCCATAGAGGAAGCGCTGGCGAATCCTGTCTGCATAGAGAAAGCGCGCATAGGCAAGGATCGAGGTTTGAACCAGCAGTTGCGATAAGGAACGCAAGGTCATCCATAGCACGCTCGGTACGGCAGTGCGGAATGTTTCAACGGTGGCCCCCTTACGTCGGAACTCATAGACGATGATGCCCGACCCAAGCACTCCGAGGAACATAACCGCACGCATGAAGTATTCTATCCACTGTTCTTTCTTGTTGATCACAGTGGTCGTGATCAGAATGATGGTGAGCGGGATAGTATACATCCAGATGCCAAGCAGTTCATCCTGCCAGATAGGATTGCTGATGATTATGCCAGTATATTTGTGCGCGATCTCACGCGGCACACCGTTGATCCAGGTGAACTGGATCATGAACTCCGAGATTAAGGCCAGCACAATCAACCCAACTTGTGGCCATATCGTCCAGATCGAAGGGAAGAAGGGCTTCTCTCTATGAAACGCCACTCGCACGACCAGCAACCAGAACAGCAAGACAATCAAGATGATCGAAGGATAGACATCAAGTGTCCCAAACGCAGTGACTTTCGGCAGCCAGGCCGTTGACACGATAGCCGTTAATAGGAAACCCGCTAGAATATTCTTGAGAGCTACGATAAAGACCGCGACTACCACCAGGCTGCACAATATCGTCCTTACATTTCCAGAGAGGTATTGACCGATGATTGCCGAGGCAATGGCCACCGCAATGAACAGCAGAATACGAAACCACCAGTAGCCCAGAGTACGCTGCAATAAAATTCGCCTGTGATTTCGTCGCTGCTCGGCGATTTGGCTGGTTATATCGGGTGCGCTCACTCCCGAGGGTGGAAACGCACCCTTAAAAGTATCGGTAAGCTGCATAGAACCTTTCCTTACTTCTCTCTACCAGGCTGAAGGGGGGAAGGAGGACTATCCGTTCTACGTTGGACGGGGCGGGAAGAGGGCAGATTCATCTGTCTGATTGCAGCATCTTGCGGCAACTCATAGATTGGCGGCTCCTTCGGATAGCTACCACCGGGAGTGAGGGGCACGCCAGACGAAGCCATAGCGGGCGGTGCGACTTTGACGACCGGTAATGCTGCTACAGGATCGAGTCTCTGTCCTTTACCAGGCCCGTTACCATTCCCATTACTTAGTTGCACAGGAACTGATTCTTCGACAACATCTGACTTTCGTGCAGAGTATGCAGTTGCGTAGTAGTAGTTGCGGCGCTGGCGCGGCAAGCGGTTGAGGATGACACCTGCAGGTTTATGCGCTAACGAGTGCAAGATATCTTTAGCCCGCAGCAAGATTGAAAGCTCATCATGGCGGGCGTCGATGACCAGGACGATACCATTAACCAGGGTCGCCATAAGACTGGCCCCCGCTCCGCTTAACAGGGGCGGTCCATCAATAATGACGACATCGGTCTTTTTGCTCAATTGATCCAGAATGGCTGGCAGCTTCCGCTCCAACAAAAGCGACGAACCATCCGCCGGGGTCCCGCCAGCTAACAACCAGATACCCGGTGTATTGCTACGCTGTACAGCAGAATCGGCAGTTTCTCCACCTGTAGACTTGAGCAGGCCATGCAATCCTGGGCCAATGGGACTTATGCCAAATGCGAGGTGCGTCGCCGGATGATTCAGGTTGCCATCAACCACCACCACAGTGCCGCCACCACTCGCTATCGCCATCGCAAGTCCGACAGCAGTGGTGGTTTTCCCTTCCGCAGCCCGTGCGCTCGTTACCAGCAGGACAGCGCCCTGGGACGAATCCCGACGGTCAGGTAAAACACCGGTGAGACGCAGGTTGATGCCGATATCTGACAGCTGTTGTACCATTTTAGCAGGAGGCCGCAGCGAACCGGATTTGAGATCCTTGTAGTTGAAAATGCCACCGACATACGCTAATCCCAGCTTCTCTTTCACCTGATCAGCGCCGCGTAGACGTTCATCAAGGAAGACCAGGATCAACATGAGCAAGGAGCCAAGCATCAGACCCACAACGCCGGCCGCAGCCGTGAGCAGGAAAGTTTTAGAAGAGGTTGCCACTCCTGGAGGAGTAGCAATCCCGACAACAAAAACATCGCTCTGCATTGTCGTCGGCAACTGTAGAAGCTGCCCTTGCAGCGTCCCGATATTGCGGGTCATGTCAGCCATGTCCGATTGCAAGAGGCCAACTCGCACATCCGCATTGTTATTGATCTGCTGGATTTGCGTCACATCCGTCAGTTTCTGCTTCTGATAGATAGCGATTTGCGCTTGCAGCGTTTGAATCTCTGTATTCACTCGTTGCTGGAGTGCGGACTGAACGTAATTCTCAAATCCTCTCGCAACTGCATTAGCCAGTAAAATTGAATCGCTTTGTTTGGTCGTTGTAGCAGCTATAGCGATTGAGGCCGTTGTCAACGAAGGTGTGGCCGAGACATCTGAGAGCAGATCATCAACTGTATAGCCAGCCTTATTAATCGCCGCGTTTGCCTGATAGATAGCGGTCATCACCAGGCGAGTTGGAATCTCCGCAGCATAGTTTGTAGCCCGGGTAAGACTGTCAGAAGAGACTTGCTGCTGGCCTGGTATATAGGTATTAGGGAGATTCACGTCCACCATCATAGTTGAGGTTGCAATAAACGTAACAGGCAAGGCTTTGCCGAATGCAAAACCGGCTAAAGACCCCAACAACAAGCAGATAGGTATTGCCCAAAAGTATCGTTTAATACTTGAAAGGTAACGTTTCAAAGAATTTCCCTCCTTCAAATTGACACCCCGCACTTATGTTGAGTATATGAGGTATCAAAAAATTCAACTGGTGGCATTCCATATCTATACCCATACTTCTCTCATATAGACCTGAGTATATCATCGTGCTTATCACCACCGCCGGGACATATTGTTGCAATGTGGTGATGATTTACCATCTCTGGTTGATATTTCATCACCATATTGCACAGGCTGATCAGGCTGTAATAAACACCTTGATCATAACCACTTGATTTGTAATAGAGTAGTTGCTCTGATTCGTTGAATAGAACGCCATAACTCCTTCCTGGGACCCCGAACCGCTCAACGTGTAACTGATGGATTTAGTAAAATTCGCGATACCAGTGGTTGCCGGGCCAGGGACAGCGCCAGAATCACCAACGATGGTATAGGTGTCATCGTAAAGAACAACACGGCCAAGGACACTACCGGCGACGAGAGCGCTGCCGCTTACTGTGACGGGACTGGTCAGCGATACACCTGAAGTTGGACTGGCAAGCCGGGTATTTCCATCAAGTGAATTTATTTGCACGACTTCGTAAATGTTGGTTAAGACATTATCCAGGTGAGCGAGCGTGACAACAAAACCGCCACCTCCCACCCCCAGATTAGTTACCGAAAAGATGTAGGTATTGCTACCATTGCTATAGGTGAGTTGTTTCGGGGTAACATTCGGCCAGTGAAAAACCTTCGTCGCCAAATTGTATACCACCGAATACACCTGAGCTTTCCAGGTATTGTACCCTTGAGTTACAAGTGCCTGATCCTGTTCAGCCTGGTAATGAGTCACATCTGGATACATGCCCGGGAAGAGAATCTGCCCAAAGGTTGAACCATTCCACCTGTACTCACGGTAGACATTCTGAACACCCTTGAATAGACTTTTCGGACCGGCCTCAGCTGTCATGATGGTGTTTGTTGAGCTGACCGTTGCATCACCATTAAGTAACCCGGTCAGCGCGAAACGGCGATAGGGGGTACCGTACAGGTTATCGAACACGTAGGCATCCAATTTGGCATCAGAAGAGTAGTAACGTACATCCACCAACGCAGCCAGAACTCCCCCTTCTACAGCGCCACACATCACCTTTTGTACCTTATTGATGCCGGCCTTTGTCCCAACTAAACTGTCCCAGTTGATCGAAAGAGAGGGGCAGTTTAGCACCTGCAAATTGATCGGCGTCGGACTGGGTGTTGGAGTACGGACAGGTACCGAAGGGCTACTGGATAAAGTAGGTGTATTTAACGGGACCAGTGTCCCTGTGCCGTGTGCCGGAGGCGCAAAAAGACTGCAGGCGCTTAAATATATCGATAAGCTCAAAAGGAGTATTGGCACTCCCTTCAATGATAAAGGAGGGCGCTTTCGCGTCAAGTGATATTTATCGTTCCATAGTCTGCAAATAATTGCAGATCGGGTATTCATAGTCGGTACCTCCGTATTGCGTATATGTTGATCATTACCTGTTTACTGACGAGCAGAAGCAGGAAGATTACGTCTGCAGATGAGCCGCCTTCTCGCTCTTCATTATCTACCAGTATTTCTACCGATACCTGTAGAGATGTATTGACCTATTCTCTACATAAGAAAAACGTCATGATCTACATGGCGTAACACTGGTAATCACCGATAGGACTTCCTCCTTATCACTAGACGGCTCCTGGGATGTGCAGTAACATCTCCAGTTATCTGCCAACTTCGCCTCCGGGTTATCATTTCTTTACTCCAAGTTCATTATAACAACCACTTCATTACCGCTCCTTTATTCAATTATGCGCATGTATCGGCTATGCTATACGCGCTATGCTGGATATGAGCAGTCTGGTGAGCGCCATGAGCAACCAGGGGCAAAGAAGGAATGGGCGATGCTAGATACAATTAAACCGGTGTACTGGAACGTACGATTCTCGTATAGATTACTCACCAATCGTATCCGAGCGCTGCCAGATTTCATCATTCTTGGAACACAGCGAGGTGGCACCACATCTCTCTATCACTACCTGACAGAGTACGCAGGTGTTTTTTCTGCCATGCACAAAGAGGTACATTTCTTCGATGATCATTTTTCTTCGGGCCTACGCTGGTATCGCGCGCAATTTCCAACATCTCTACAAAAATACTATGCCGAATATATCCGAAAACAACGGTTTGTTACCGGAGAATCCAGCCCCTACTATCTTTTTCACCCGCATGTACCGAAAAGGGTGCTGGACTCACTTCCACAGGTCAGGCTGATCGTCCTGCTCAGAAATCCTGTCGACCGGGCCTATTCGCATCACTGGCTGTCAGTGCATGAAGGACATGAAACGCTTCCTTTTGAGAAGGCTTTGAAATACGAAGAGCAGAGACTTGCCGGAGAACAGGAGAAAATGCTGGGAAATGAAGGGTACGAGGGTTATAATCATCGACATTACACGTATCTCTCACGCGGCATCTACGTTGACCAGCTCCAACGTTGGATGCGGACTTTCCCGAAAGAACAGTTTTTGATAGTGAAAAGCGAAGACCTGTATAGCCATCCGGCAGCAATTACCAGGCAATGCCTGGAGTTTCTGGGAATGCCAGCTACAGGTCTTGATACAACGAGAGAATTTAAACAATACAGGGAACCGACCCCTGGAGGGCATAAAAATCAAGAGAAACCACCCCGTATGGATGCAGGCCTACGTAAGACCTTAGTTGAGTACTTCAAACCACACAATGCTCGCCTGTACGAGTACCTGGGGCGCGATTTCGACTGGGACAGATAAGCGACACAATCAGGAGGCACGCTATGACAACCATTGATTCGACCGTATTTAAGAAAGCGTACCGCGCATCTACCAACTGGATGCGACTCATGCCGGACTTCATGATCATCGGTACGCAAAAAGGCGGAACTACTTCACTCTACAACTACCTTGTAGAGCATCCGAGTATCGCTCCCATCTATGTCAAAGAGCCGCATTTCTTCGACATTTATTTTCACAAAGGCTCTATCTGGTACCGGTCGCATTTCCCCACATCCATAAAAAAGTATTATAAGGAGCATGTTCAGAAGCTGGATTTCGTTACTGGCGAAGCCAGTCCCTATTACATGTTTCACCCGCTTGCTGCTGAACGGGTCGCGAAAACCCTGCCGCATGTAAAACTCATTCTGGTATTAAGAAACCCTGTGGACAGGGCCTATTCTCAATACCAGCACCAGCTCCGGCAACCAGGCGTTGAGCCGCTCTCGTTTGAAGAGGCGATTGATCGTGAAGAGGAGCGGCTGGCGGGCGAAGAAAAGAAGCTCATTGAAAATCCAACCTGTGCCAGCTTCAATCACCGCCATTACAGCTACCTTGCCAGGGGACGGTATGTAGAACAAATCCCTGCCTGGCTGAAGCTCTTCCCCAAAGAGCAATTTCTCATCCTGAAAAGCGAGGAGTTATTTAGCGACTCGACGGAAGTACTCAAACAAACCTGCGAGTTCCTGGGCGTGCCACCCGCGAGGTTGAAAGAGCAAAAGGACGAGTACAGGCAGTTCAACAAAGCCTCCTATTCAAAGATGCTCCCAGAGACGCGCGCCCGCCTGCTAGAGTACTTCCAACCGTATAACGCA
>DAHVFL010000004.1 GCA_027316975.1 Chloroflexota bacterium
AGACACGTATTGCACGGATTTTGCGGCGCGATGTTGGCGTCTGGCCCGCCGGTGCAGAGCAATGTCTGCGCAAGGCGGCGAGCCAGCAAAGCTTTACCGATATGCTCCGGCCCGGTGAACAGGTAGGCATGGCGCACGCGGTCGGATACAATGGCGCGGCGCAACCCGTTGATGGCGTGTTCGTGGCCGACTATGCCCCAATCATTAGCGCTGGTGTGTGTTTCGCTCATGAAAGCATGGTAGCAGAAACGCTTGCTGAAAGCAAGATACAGGTTCCGCCAACAATCGGGTGCCAGGGCGACCCTTGCGGTCGCCCTGGCGCAGCTATTGACAAGCACGAACAGCGCTGGTACACTGCTAGCAGCAAAGAACAATGGCAATGAACGGGACAAGTACCTTTTATCGAGCAAGAGAGAACTGCGGGTTGGTGCAACGCAGCCGCCGCCACGAAGGGAAATCCACCCGCGAGCCAGCGCGATAAGCGCCAACGGTGGCCCCCGATAGCAGGCAAGAGAGTTTCAAGCTCGCAAGAGCTTGAATAAATCAAGGTGGCACCACGATCCACGCATCTTTCGCGTCGTCGTCCTTCACATGGACAACGACGTTTTTTATTGTTCGAGTGACAGAGCCAGGGCGAGGACAAAGCAACCGGAGGCGTTCATTTAAGCACTGTTGTAAGCACTGTTGTCATCCTGAGCGCAGCGAAGGATCTCTCGATGGGCAGTGCGCAGATCCTTCGCTACGCTCAGGATGACAGATGGCGGGCGGCGGCTCTGTCGCCTCCCTGGAAAAAGAGGAAGGAGACACCAGTATTATGCTTGATCTCACGTTTATTCGCAACCATCCCGACGTTGTTAAGGAGGCGGCGCGTCTCAAAAACAATACGCTCGATATCGATTACCTGTTGGAAGTTGACCGGCAGGCGCTGGCGCTGCAACGGCAGGTGGAAGAGGGCCGCGCCGAACAGAACCAGATATCGAAGCGCGTGCAGCAGGCGGGCAAAGACAAAGAACTGCGCGAACAATTGATTGCCGGGGCGAAGGAACTCGCCGCACAAATCAAGGCGTTGGAGCCGCGCCTGAAAGCGCTGGAGGAAGAGCGGCAGCAATTGCTCTACTACGTTCCCAATATTCCCGATCCGAGCGCGCCCATCGGCAAGGACGAAAGCGACAACGTGCCGTTCAAATACTGGGGCGAGAAACCGAACTTCGACTTTGAGCCGCTCGATCACTATGCCCTCATGCAAAAGCTGGACGTGGTGGACATCGAACGCGCCGTCAAAGTAGCGGGCGCGCGTAGCTATGCCCTCAAGGGCGACGCCGCCCGGCTCGAACTGGCGCTCATGAACTTCGCGCTGGACCGCGTGTCGCGCAAGGGGTTCACCCCGTTGATCGTGCCGGCCATGGCGCGCGATTTCGCCTTCATCGGCAATGGACAATTTCCGAAGGGGCGCGACCAGGTTTACGCGCTGGAAGGTGAAGACCTGTTCCTGGTAGGTACCGCCGAGGTCTCGATCACCGGCATGTACAAGGACGAGATTCTCAAGGCCGAAGAGCTGCCCCTGACCTTTGTGGGATATTGCCCCTGTTTTCGCAAAGAGGCCGGTACCTACGGCAAGGATACACGCGGGGTCTTCCGCATCCACCAGTTCAGCAAGGTTGAGCAATATGTGATCTGCAAAGCCGACCATGCCGAATCGGTGCGCTGGCACGAACAACTGCTCGCCAACTCGGAAGAGCTGGTGCAGGCGTTGGAACTGCCGTACCGCGTGGTCAATGTCTGCACGGGCGACATGGGCGATGGCAAAGTGGGTATGTACGACCTGGAATGCTGGTTGCCCAGCGAGGGCCGTTACCGCGAAACTCACTCGTGCTCGTACTTCCACGACTGGCAGGCGCGCCGCGTCAATATGCGCTACCGCGACGAAGACGGCAAGGTCAAGTTTGTGCATACCCTCAACAATACCGCCATCGCTTCGCCGCGTATCCTGCTGCCCCTCTTCGAGATTCACCAGCAGGCCGACGGCAGCGTGCGCATCCCGGCAGCCCTGCGCCCCTTCATGGGCGGGCAGGAGTATATACGGCCAAAAGAGAAAGTCAGAATATAGCAAAAGAAGGAGCGATACCCTTGTGAGGTGTCGCTCCTTCTTTTGCTATACTTGGTCAAATTTCTTTTGAGCCACAGCGCGCGCAAATCGCTTCAACTCAACCTTTTCCTTTTCTTTCCAGCGATTGGTATAGCCGCGCTTATGTGGCTTGCACAAGGGGCAGGAGCGTTTCTTATTTTTGTACATTTTTCTCATACTACACTCCTTTATGCTTGAGAGACAGGTAGCTGTTCTTTTGTTATGGCGCATAGAATATACGTTGCCTCACGTCAAAATCTTACCTCAAGACCCTGCTAAATTTCCCAAAAATGCTTGACACAAACGGCACAGACTGCTATACTGACATGCAGAGAGAATACCATCATGATCCCGTAGCTCAGTGGATAGAGCGTCTCCCTGCGGAGGAGAAGGCCGGAGGTTCGAGCCCTCTCGGGATCGTTACAACACGTAGTCTGCTGCCCACTTCACATTCTTCTCCTGCTTATTCTTCGATGGTGTCAGCCGCAGAGAACACTCGTTGCCGATGCCCTGAGCAGGAACTAAGTGAACCTTATCTGTATCTGGACTGTAGACCGCAAAATAGTCCACATCACCCTGATACTGGCGTTTCTTCCAGCCTCCCTTTCCCCCTGTACTACATCCTGAAAATTTCAGCGCCCCGTCTGTGTTTGTAGCCATCCATGCGGTTTTGCACTGGATGCGCCAGAAACGGCCATCAGCGTCCTCAATAACCAGATCATAGCGGTGCATATAGCCGTAAGGTGTCAGTACAGTGTATCCTTCACGGACTAACTCTGTGGCAATAATCATTTCACTCTCAGTACCCTGTGAACTCTTCGGGACTTTTTGTTTGGGAGTTGGACGAAGAATACCCATAGCAGCGATTCCCTTCATTGGAAAATGGGCAGTCATTCGCCCGTTTTCCATTTCTTTTGTTTACATATTTTGCAGCGCAATCATGTGTTCCTCTGGAAGGACACTTCTGAAAGTCTGCGGAGCATTCTCCATGAGAGCTTCAATCCAGCCTGCAATGCGTCCGGCTCTCCATAATTCGGGGTGTGTTGGCTCGGTTAAAATCGCTAGAAGATAATCCCGGACAATATGGCTGGTCAGGGGAAAAAGTGGCCGGTGCCGTTCGTCCTAAAACTCCAGGTAACCGGTAGTATATCCATCATGAAAAGGATCATTGGGACCGTTCAAGACAATGGTCGCATTTCCTACCACTATAGTTTGCTCTGCCATGACGTAAGTACTCCTTTCACCTCTTGGAGCTAATGTGTGACAGCTTGACCACGGCATTTAAACTGTGGTAGCTAAGCTACCACAGTTTAATTATAACAGTCTATCTTGTTGCAGTCAAGTGGCCCACCTGTTATACTGAGGGCAAACTACTACAAGTGAGGTGTTGTATGATTCGGCTTCGTGTCAAAGAAATAGCTCAGCAGCAAGGTCTTGGTCAGGGAAAACTTGCGCGAATGGCCGATGTTGATATTAAGACGCTTGCCCGTATCTATAAAAACCCATATGCAGAAGTTTCGTCTGTGACTCTCGAAAAGCTTGCCCGCGCTTTATCCGTCTCTGTCGCGAATTTAATTGAAGAAGTTGATGAAACTAGGAAATAGCCGATCTGCAGGCCGGAGGTTCGAGCCCTCTCGGGATCGCCTATGCTGAATTGACTGGCAAAGTCAATTCAGCATTTTTCGTTTAATTTGGTTGATGTCATATAGTGCCTCTTGTAAAAAATCTTACTCTGAGTATGTGCGATGTGTTGGAATTCATACAGATATATGGTATGGTGTAACTGTACAAGAACTTCGATATGCGAAATAATGAAGAGGGAAGCATGGCAAGAGAAGTCCGAATCAAAACCAGAGTTTTGCCAGGAGGCAAGATCGAAATTAGCACACCGCAACTCATTCCCGGCCAGGAAGCGACCGTTGTTGTTACAGTCGAAGACGCCGGATCGAGAGCGCAATCTCATGTGATCGACATTTTGAAGGGTTTACCGGGGCATCAACTTTTTCAGAATGCTGGAGAGGTTGACGCTTATATTCGTCAAGAGCGTGATGCGTGGGAAAGTTAATGCTCCCTGAGACGGGTAAAATTTACCTGGATGCCAATTGTTTCATTTACAGCGTAGAGCGTATTGATCCGTATCGCGAAATTCTGGATACTTTGTGGCAAGCTGTCAGCGGTGGGCAAATTATGGTCATTACTAGCGAGCTAACCTTGCTGGAAGTCCTCGTCAAACCTCTCAAAGTTGGCGATATTACCACCGCTACGATTTTCCGAACGGTGCTTCGGCATTTTCCTGATGTTTATATGCTGCCTATCTCACAAAACATACTGGAAGAGTCGGCCAGACTTAGAGCAACTATTGGCCTTAAAACACCTGATGCGCTTCATGTAGCTACTGCCATTTTAAGTGACTGTGTCCTGTTCTTGACGAACGACTATGCTTTTCGTCGTGTATCCGAATTGAATGTAGTGGTACTTGACGAAGTCTCTCGTTTAGATGATCCCGAATAATCGGTAGCCGATTTCGACAGGAGCCCGCTTTTGTGGTACACTCTCTTTGCCCTGAGAAATATTGGGGCTTCTTTGTGTTCCATGGACATTGCGGGAGAAAACAGCTATTATGCAGCAGAAAGCCGTCGTACTGCTATCGGGAGGGTTGGATTCCAGCACCGTGCTGGCTATTGCCCACCGGCAGGGTTTTGAACTCTATGCTATCGCTTTTGAGTATGGGCAACGCCACCGGCGCGAGGTTGAAGCGGCAGCAGCCATTGCGCGCCATTATAATGTCCTTGAGCAGAAAACCGTTCACATTGATTTACGCGCCTTCGGTGGCAGCGCGCTGACATCGGACATTGCCGTCCCGCATGGCCGCAGTGTAGAAGAGATGGCACAGAACATCCCGATTACTTACGTCCCCGCTCGCAATACCATCTTCCTCTCGTTCGCGCTGGCGTATGCCGAAGTGAGCGGCGCGAATGACATCTTTCTCGGCATCAACGCCATCGATTATAGCGGCTACCCCGATTGCCGGCCCGAGTACCTGGAAGCGTATGAACGCATGGCGAACCTGGCAACCAGAGCCAGCGCTCAGGATGGCCGGCATATGCGCATACACGCGCCTTTGCTGCGCCTGGGCAAAGCGGATATTGTTCGCAAAGGCGTTGAACTGGGTGTTCCCTATAAGCATACATGGAGCTGCTACGAGGGCGCTGAACTGGCCTGCGGCGCTTGCGATAGCTGCCTGCTGCGCCTGGCCGGTTTCGCTGAAGCGGGTCTAACGGACCCCATAGCCTACGTTCAGCCTGTTGCATATAATTTGTAGGGACGCGATTAATCGCGTCCTCCAACAGGCCCGAGTGTGGACGCGATCAATCGCGTCCCTACAGACATTGTAATCCGTTTTCATCAACATCATATTCAAAGAAAGGATCGTGACTTGAAGGTTTCATTCTGGTTTGTAGTCATCGCCTCGGTATTTGTCACCTGCCTGATTACCGCCAACATTATCGCAGTGAAAATCATGCTGCTGTTTGGTTTTCCCGTGCCTGCCGGAATTATCATCTTTCCGCTTAGCTACCTCTTTGGGGATGTGCTTACCGAGGTGTATGGATATGGAGTGGCGCGGCGCGTCATCTGGCTGGGTTTTGCCAGTAACCTGCTGACGGTCGTCGCCATATATGTTGGCGGCTTCGCCACGCCGGCCCCGTTCTGGCAGAACCAGGCCGCGTACACTGCCATTCTGGGCTTCACACCGCGCCTGCTGCTGGCCTCGTTTGCCGCGTACCTGGTGGGCGAGTTTACCAACTCGTTCATCCTTGCCAAACTCAAAATTGCGACAAAGGGGCGCTGGCTCTGGACGCGCACCATCGGTTCTACGCTGATCGGCGAAGGCTTCGATACCGTCATCTTTATTACTATCGCCTTCTGGGGTATCATCCCGTCTTCCATGCTGCTTACCTCTATTCTCACGCAGTGGATTTTTAAGGTCGCCTATGAAGTTCTCGCGACCCCTTTTACTTATCTCATCGTTGGCTTTCTCAAGCGCAAAGAGGGGATCGATACTTTCGACTATCGCACCAACTTCAGCCCCATTTTGTTCCGCAAAGCCATATCCCAATAAAGAAGAGGCGCGGGTTGTTCGCCATCGGCGAACAACCCGCGCCTCTTCTTTATTGATTGCAGGCCGCCGCGGGCGGCAATTTAGACCCAGCGAATCAGGCCCATTTCGTGCTTGTTTGCCAGGGCGGGATGGTTGGGCAACGCTCGCACGCCGTAGGCAATGCTGCCGCTTGCGGGCGGTCGCAGGCGCAGTTCGTAGCGGAACGAGCCATCTAGCTCGCGTTTGATGAACTCCATCGGCAGCGTATGCTGGATGGTGGCCTGGTCATCTTTTGCTTCACCATAGACAACCTCGATGGTGAAGTCTTCCGGTCGCAGGTTGTCGGCTCGCGCCCAGGCGCGCATGTCGATGCTCTCGCCCAGGCTCAGTTGCCCCTCGCGCCTGCCCTCGGCGTAGAGTTCCAGCCCGGCCCAGGCTTTGCGCACCTGCTCCTTCCAGCTTGCCAGCACGCGCGCCTGCTCGTAGCGATTCTGCTCGATACGCAATCCCTGCTGAATTTCAGGCACGTAGAAGCGCGTGGTATACTCCTTTACCATGCGCTTCATACTGAAGGTGGGGGCGCAGGTGCGTATGGCCTCTTTCATGAGGGCAATCCAGCGATGCGGGACGCTGTCCGCGCCCTGCTCGTAGAAAGTGGGGATGATGAGTTCCTCGAGCGTCTGGTAGAGCGAAAGGCTATCGGCCTCGTCCTGCGCGTTCGCGTCGTGGTATTCGCGGTCTTCGCCGATGGCCCAGCCGTTCTTGCCGTTAAAACCTTCGGCCCACCAGCCGTCCAGCACGCTGAAATTCGGCTGCCCGTTGAGGGCTGCCTTCTGTCCGCTTGTCCCGCTGGCCTCGTGCGGGCGAATGGGATTGTTGAGCCACAGGTCTGTGCCGGAGACCAGGTAACGCGCCATATTGATATCGTAGTTTTCCAGGAAAATCACCTTGCCCCGGAAGGCGTCGCTGCGCGAGAAGTGATAGACCTGTTCGATCAGCGCTTTGCCCGGCCCGTCGGCGGGGTGCGCTTTGCCCGCGAAGATGATTTGCACCGGACGTTCTGGATTATTGACGATACGTTTGAGCCGTTCCACATCGCGGAAAATGAGCGTAGCGCGTTTATAGGTGGCGAAACGCCGCGCAAAGCCGATGGTCAGCGCGTCGGGATTCAACATGCGCTCGAACTCTGCCATCTGGAACGCGCCTTCACCCAGGCGCAGGTGATGCTCGCTCAAATGGCGGCGCGCGTACTCGATGAGGGTATTTTTGCGTTCCAGGTGTACCTGCCACAATGCTTCGTCGGGAATCTCCGTGATCGCTTTCCAGAGCGCGGGTTCATCGACGTGGTCCTGCCAATCCTCTCCCAGATACCGCCGGAACAGCGCGTCTATTTCCGGCGCGATCCATGAAGGCGTGTGTACTCCGTTGGTGATCGAGTCTATTGGTACCTCGTCGGCATCGACGCCAGGCCACAGGAATTGCCACATGCGGCGCGAGACTTCGCCGTGTAATGCGCTCACGCCGTTATGGTAGCCGGTCAGGTTCAGAGCCAGCACGGTCATGCCGTAGGTTGGTCCCCAGCCGTGATCCTCGCGCGCGACTTCCATAAACTGCTCGCGTGAAATGCCCAGTTGACTCCAGTAGGAGCCAAAATACCTGTCCACCAGGTCGTATGAAAAGGTGTCGTTACCCGCCGGAACGGGCGTATGCGTGGTGAACAGCGAATTCGCGGCCACCACTTCACGCGCTTCGTTGAAGCTCAAGCCACTGACAACCAGTTCGCGGCAGCGTTCCAGGTTCAAGAAGGCGGCGTGTCCCTCGTTGATGTGCCACGCGGCGGGGGTGATCCCCAGGGCGCGTAAGGCTCGCACGCCGCCAATACCCAGCACGATCTCCTGTGAGATGCGCATTTCGCGGTCTCCGCCATACAGGCGGGCGGAGAGCTCGCGGTCGTGTGGCGCGTTCGGGGCCACATCGGTATCCATCAAGTACAGGGTGATGCGCCCCACCTGTAACTTCCAGACCCTGGCGTAAATGCGGCGTCCCGGCAACTCAACCTGGACCATGACCTCGTTGCCGTCTGGCCCGATAGCGGCCAGGGCGGGCGCTTCTGAGAAGTGCAGCTTATCGTAATAGGCTTCTTGCGCGCCTTCGCGGGTGACGGTCTGGCGAAAATAGCCCTGCGGGTAGAGGAAGCCAACCCCCACAAAAGGCAAACCCAGGTCGCTGGCCTCTTTACAATGATCGCCCGACAGAATGCCCAGGCCACCGGAATAGATGGGCAGCGCTTCGTGCAGCCCGAACTCTGCTGAGAAATACGCGATAACCGGGTTGCCCATCTCCGGGTAAGTACGCGCAAACCAGGTCTCACCGGCAACAGGGTGCATGTAGTGGTCGAAATCGCGCAGCACACTATCATAGTGCGCGAGATAGACGGCGTCGTTGGCCGCTTGTTCCAGCAATGGCGGTTGTACCTCGCTCAGGAAGCGCACGGGATTATGTCCCGCCTCTTCCCACAGGCCGGGATCAAGTTTTCTATAAAGCGCCCGCGCCTCTGGATGCCAACTCCACCACAGGTTATAGGCCAGTTCGTAGAGGCGGCTGATCCTCGCGGGCATAATGGGGAAGACCGTCACGCGGCCAAAAACTTTCACTACATCAGGTTCCTTTCTGTAAGAACATCTTATGTTCAGTATATCTTGCGAAGAAAGTATGGGTCAAATGAGAGTGGCAACAGGCAAGAACCGGAGCAACCGCGCGGTTGCTCCGGTTCTTGCCTGTTGCCACTCTCATTTTTAACTTTCGTGCATCTTGATCCAGCCGTGGCGCAGGGCGTGGACAACGGCAGCCGTGCGGTCGTTGACCGAGAGCTTTTTGAGGATGGAGGTGATATGGTTTTTGACGGTCTGGTCGCTGATCTTGAGCGATTTGGCGATCTCTTTATTGCTATTGCCGCGCGCGATGTAGTCGAGTATCTCCACTTCGCGGCCAGAAAGCGGCGAGTAGAGGTCTTTGGTGCCGGGGTCTTCTTCTTCGACCGTGAGTTCGCGGAAAGATTTGAGGACACGGTTCGCTAACTGTGGTTTGGAAAGCACATCATCGTTGATGAGGTATTCGCCATGACTGACACGCCGCACCGCGTCGGCCAGGTCGCGAGGCTCGATATCGCGGGTGTAATAGGCTGCTGCTCCTACTTTGATTGACTGGAACAGGCGCTCCTCGTCTTCAGAAGGTGTTAAGATCATAATGGCGACCTGTGGAGCGAGGTGGCGCATCTGCCGGGCGATTTCCAATGGGTCTGCTGCTGTGAGTCCGGCATCGATCAACGCCACGTCAGGGCTGCCTGTGCGGGCTAATTCCAGTATCTCCATCGCATCGATGGATTGGCCGATGATTTCACAGTTTCCCATTTGTTCCAAAGTGGAGCAAATGCCCTGGCGAAACAGAGGTTGCTCGTCAACAACAATGACTCTAATAGTATCCATTCCATTCCTCTGAGCAGCTCAGCTAGCGGGCGCTGGTCTGCTAACACTTCTATCGAAATACCTGTATGTATGAATAGGGAAACGTTATTCCCGCATATCGGGAAAAACCTGGTAAAAAAGGCGTATAGTGTGGGACATGTCCATTATACACATAAATTACTAAATGAACAATCATGAGAGAGGATTTCCTGGTAACTTCTCCTATTCTTCATCGACGCCGCAGCGAGTTTCTTGAGTGGAAATAATCTTTCTGGTGGATGGCGCCGGATGGTTGTCAGCGCCAGTGGATGTTGACAACCATCCGGCGCCATCCACCAGAATGCTTAAATGCGTTCCAGGCGGCGCAGCGTGGAATTGATGCCCACCTTCAGGCAGTCGATCACACCCTGGCCGGTCACAGCTACCGATTCAAAGCTTGGAAAGCGGTATGGGTTGAGGTAGTGTTCAAGGGCTGATACGGGCAGCGCGTCCTGCAAGTCGCGCTTGTTCCATTGCATCACCAGGGGAAAGTCGTTGATATCCTTCTTCATTCGCCCGAGTTGTTCTTGCAGTTCGGCCCAACTTGTCCGGTTCTCTTCAAGCTTGCTGGCCTGCGAGTCCGCTACGAAGATCACACAGTCGGCTCCTTTTAGCACGGAAACGCGCGTCTGCTGGTAGAGCACCTGGCCGGGAACAGTATAGAGTTGAAAGCGGATTTGAAAACCATGCACCTTACCCAGGTCCAACGGAAGCAGGTCGAAATACAGGGTACGCTCGGTCTCCGTATCAATTGATACCAGGTCCCCAACATCCTGCGGGTTTACCGTCTGGTGTATGTAGTGCAGGTTGGTTGTTTTACCGCACAGGCCAATGCCGTAGTACACTATCTTGCAATTGATTTCTCGTTTTGCCATGTTAATGAGAGACATATGTGTTAGTTCTCCTACCCGCTCAAACGCGCCTCTTCCTGAACGATACGCTTGATCTTGAAGGCCAGACTGTAGAAGGCGACCATCACGGTCGCCCTGCCATCAGTTACTTCTGATTGAGGTACAGTATACAGCATTTTACGTAAATTGCCAATGTCTTTTGCTCAGGTTGGCAATGGATTGCCAGGGCGGCGGCTCTGCCCCCGCCCTGCTTACTCCGCAGCTTGACCTTTCAATTATACTGAACGCAGGATTTGACGAATAAGGAGCATGTCATGGTGTGCAATTGGGGCGTTCTGGGCGCGGGCTTCATCGCCAATCGCGCCATGATTCCGGCCATTCAACGCAGTTCCCAGGCGCGCGTGCTGGCTGTCGCCAGTGGTGACGCGCGGCGCGGTCAGGATGCCGCTCGTCGCTACTCCATCGAGCGTGTTTACAACGATTATGGGGCCTTGCTGGACGATCCCGATGTGCAGGTTGTCTATATCGCGTTGCCCAACCACCTGCATTATGAATGGGCCATAC
This sequence comes from Chloroflexota bacterium, assembly GCA_027316975.1. Taxonomy (GTDB): domain Bacteria; phylum Chloroflexota; class Ktedonobacteria; order Ktedonobacterales; family Ktedonobacteraceae; genus CF-113. The sequence continues at coordinate 11,143 of DAHVFL010000004.1, forward strand.
GCGCCGCTCATGCCGGAAAACACGTCTTATGCGAAAAACCACTGGCTCTCAACGCCGTCGAAAGCGATGAGATGATCTCAACCTGCCATAGCCTGAAAGTACTACTCATGGAAGCGGTCATGTACCGTTTTCACCCGCGAATGCAGGCTCTCAAGCACATGGTAGCGGGCGGCGAGGCGGGCGAACTGCGTTTCATACACAGCGCCTTTTCATTTCCCTTCGATGCTCCCGGCAACTATCGCGCCTTCCCGCAATTCGGCGGCGGCGCACTACTGGATATTGGCAGCTATTGTGTCAATGCCGCTCGCTGGCTTAGCGGCTCCGAACCAACGGCTATACACCCACTGTTTTCGTATAGCCATGAAGCTATCGATCTCAGCGCCAGCGCGATACTGGAATTTGGTCCGCATGTATCGGCGCATGTGCAATGTAGTTTCGCTGCCGCCGAACACCAGGTTATTGAGGTTGTCGGCAGCGAGGCCGCCATCACCGCGCCACTGGCCTTCACCGTCTGGAGTGACGATACCACCACGTTGTTGATCCAGCGTGGCGGGGTGTTTGAAAGACGTGAATTTGCCCCGGCCGATCCCTACCAGTTGATGATCGAGCATTTCACGGATTGCGTGTTGGGAAAGGCGTCACTATTGTATCCCCCGGAGGATGGGCGGAATACGCTGCGGGTGCTGGATATGCTGAGAGCGCGGGTGGTGTGAGGAGGCAGGGCATAAGAGAGCAAACAGTTCTTTGATTATCGGCGCTCGACCACAAGTAATCCACCCATAACATCCTCACACCAGAAATGCCCTTGATCCTGAAGATGCTCAACGCACCATTTGCCCCACTGCTCTAACTTTTCGCGGGTGAAGACCTGCTGATGCCCGTAGGCCAATGTAGCCTGCTCTTCATAAGGAACAGAGATAATCAAGCGTAGCCGCGTGACCCTTAAAAGATGGTCAAATGCTTGAGGCAATTGCTCTTCTGGAATATGCTCCAGAAGAGCAATTGCTGTTACCATGTCGAAAATGTCTATTTGCAGAAATTCTTGTGCCAGAAGATCGATTTGTCTAAATTCAAGGTGCGGCATGTTGGCGGCAGATGCCAGGTTGTTTGAAATCGCGATGGCGTCGCCGCGACTATCTACGCCGACGATTCTCGCACTGGTTGTTTGAGCTTGTTCGGCAACTAGCACTGGCCAAAATGCACAGGCGCAGCCGACATCCAGCAAGCTTGTGCCAACCTTGAGTTGAAGCAGACGATGATAAATATGCGCAAAAGGCGTGATGAAATCGGCTGCTTCTGTCGAGGATGATAGATCATTCAACTTTTCTCGCAGTCGTTGCAGTGTGTTCAGAGAGAAGAGATTCCATGCCTCTACCGGGTTATGAGGGGATATAGATATTACCACCGCGATCATGGCCGCTTCAAAATCCTCGTCAGAAGTGATGAGTCCACAGGGAGCAAGCTCGCGCATGAGATAATACCCAATGTTATTGTCCACTTCATGTGCTCTCAATCGATGGACAAGGATGATAGGCTGGTTCTCATGTTTGCTAGCGATAAGAAAATGAGGTGTTTCGTGAACCGCCAACCCTTGCTGAATCAAGCGTAAATTTGTCTGTTCAAAAGCGCTGCCGGGTTGGTACATCACTTTAAATTTCCCGGCCACAACCGCCTGGATGTGCCTGACTTTTTTGCATGGAGTGGTCGTGTTATATGTCTGTTCTAGATCAGTCATATTTTTGCTTTCAGGTAGCGCGGAACCATACTATCCGCCTGAAGTGTGAGTCGTTGTGTCTCTGCCGCAAAAGCCTGGATAGAGGTGTTAGCGCTATTGGAAAAGCACATTACCTCCTGCACATAATCCATCAGACCTCTATTGATGAGAGGTGAGTCAATCCTGGCGATGAACGGTAATGCAGTGTGAGCCGCTGTAATTGAGCGATCTATCTCACCCATCTTTAGGCGAGCCTGGGCCTGTAAAAGTAGGGTATAACCTTTTTGCAATATCCAATCTGGTTTCATATCTTCCAGCGCTTGCTGAAAATATCTATCAGCCGCCTCTACTTCACCGATGTAGAAGTTACAAACTGCCCGATACTGTTTCCAGGAGGGAAAGTCGAACTCATCATTCGTTTCAAGGCATTTGAGCAAATCGGCTGAAGCCTCCAGTTTCTCTCTCATGATACCGGGCTGGTGTAATAGTGCTGCGCTCTCTGCCCAATGCGCAAAGAGTCGTGCTCGTAATGGCAGCGATTTCGTTTCTTCATACCCGTAGGTTAAACGCAAAGCGGCTTCTGTTGTCTGAATGGCTCTGGCTTGCATACCACACGCTTTCCAGATACCACCCTGCCAGGAGAGGCTTTCAGCCATATTCCAGGGATCATTCGCTTCTAAGCCAGCAATGTAGGATTGGTCAAATGCTTTCATGGCTTCATTATAACGAGCTAAAAAGAAAAGCGCCGCGCCTTTCAGACGATATATGCTCGAATAAAACATACATCGGACTGAAGGAATGTGGAGAGCATGTACTTGCTGCATCATAAATAATTGCGCTTCAGCAATGGTAAACAGTAAATCTGTGCTAATAGTATGAAACAGTTTCCATCCGTCTATGATACTCTTTCCTAATGCCTGAGTAAGACGGATGCGCTCTTCTTCCGATACATGGTCGCCTGTTAGTAATGTAATGCCAATAATCGACGCGGCTCCGCTTAATTGCAGAAGTTTGCGACGTGTCATGGCAGGCAGCCCCTGTACACCCTGCAAGACGACTCGCACCGCATCCAGCAACTGTTCGGATGACCACCCTGTATCAAGGAGTATAGACAAATGATTCGCGCCCAATGTGAGCCAGGCACCCAACTGTTCGTCTGGTGTGTGTTGTGTACCCCCGGTCAACACGTCGATGGCCTGTATCTGCTCACGCGGGACAACGCTGGTGAATGGCATGGTCATCGCCTTCGTCACTGGTGGCATCGGTTGGCTTAAGATTACCTGCTGACCGGTAGTACTTGACCGAGCAAGTGCGGAAACTCCGCTCGATTGGTTGGGATTTGATAAGACAGGAGCATCCATAAACCCCAGCTGGTCAGCAGCCAGTCCATAGATCAGACACATGCGTTCCTGATAGAAGGGACTGGGCTTTTTCTTGCCCATCTCCCAGCAACTGACCATCGCCGCGCTGACTCCGGGGATACGCCCGTCTGGCGCGGAAAGGGCGCAAATTTCGTCTACCACGCGCTGCAACGACCAGCCATGCAGCAAACGCTGGCGACGAAGCAACAGATTAGGCACGCGCTGCACTTTCGGCTTCATATCTTTTCTTTCACCATCCATGTTTTCTCTCAGACTCTCTGCAATGAGCGTATCTAGTGCCATTGTACCTGAGTGCTTCTGTCACGCGCAAGTGGAAAGAAGGCCGGGACAAAGAAAGACGAAAGGAAGACGAATGCGCTGAACGAGCGGAAGATACGAGAAAACAGAGAGTGAAACGCTTGCAGGACATATCGCAATGTCGCCTATGCAGGTATGCTTGTTAGCAGCGTGTTGAAGTCCAGAGGGTCACGGATTGGAAAGGAGTCAATTATTATGGATGCCCTGGAATCGAAAAGCGAAGTCGCACGCCTCATGCAGCAGATCGAGCTAGAATACGAGGCGGCGCAGCGCGGGATGTATGGCTTTGCCGCCGGTACTGCTAAACACGAGTTTATCACAGCGCGGATGGAAAATATGGGCAAGTGCCACGAGAAATTAATCGCGCTGGTAGGCGAGCGAGAAGCGACCAAAGCCTTAGCGCAGGCGTTGGAACAAGCCGGGAATGAGGCATCTCCAGAGCAAGGAGTGGGGCAATGAGTCATGACCCTGGGGCTGAAGCAAGCGCCGCCTTTCGCGCCTACCTCCAGCATTTCGAACTGTCTCTGCTAGATGTGGCGTTGGCGGCAAAAGTGCGTCTGATGGCCGTCTGGAAGATCGAGCAGGGGCTGCCCATTCGCGAGGCAGACGCGCTGGCTGTGCGCTCCGGCCTGTATCATCTCACCGGGGTGCCGTATACGGGGCTGATTCCTCTGATCCCTGCCGCCCTACTGGCGATGGCGCAGGCATCAACAGCAAGGGGAAAGCCATGAATCGGGCGAGAGAGACTTGTATTTTCACGCACAACATGTTACAATCTCTACATAGCTCGCTTGCTTGAGCTATGTGGAGTATCCTACTCGTCATAGAAGCTAAAACAACCACACAGTTCGTAAACATAGCGCAACTACTGACACTTTCGACACATCTGCAACAACTCCCTCATCAGTCCTCGCCGGAAATGATTCGCAAACCCTGCAAATGTTGTGATTATGCTGTGATTATGACCATTGACGAATGAGCGCGAAACCGCTATTCTTACAAGGTACTCATATTGATGGTAGACTAGGGCGGGGGCAGAGCCGCCGCCCGTACCCTGCTACGAAGGAGCGGATGAAGCCGTATAGGGTAGGGGCGGCGGCTCTGTCCCCGCCCTGGCTAAGTCCGCGCCCGCCCTGGCTGGAATAGAGATAGACGAGGTTAAGAATATATGACTGTAACAGAAACTGACATTGCGACCGACTTTGAAATCGTTATCGGGCTTGAGGTACACTCGCAATTATTGACGAAAAGCAAGATGTTCTGTTCTTGCAGCACCGATTATGCCTATGCTGCTCCCAACACGCATGTATGCCCCGTGTGTATGGGAATGCCGGGAGTGCTGCCGGTCATCAACCAGCAGGCGGTTGCCTGCACTATCATGACGGCCCTGGCGCTCAACTGCACCATTCCCGCCTATTCCAAGTTTGATCGCAAGAACTATCCCTATCCAGACTTGATGAAGGGCTACCAAATTTCGCAATACGACATTCCTTTGAGCAATGACGGCTATCTCATCATCGACCTGGAAGGGCAGCAAAAGCGCGTTGGCATCACGCGCGTCCACCTGGAAGAAGACACGGCGAGACTGCTGCACCATAGCGGCTACAGCCTCATCGATATCAACCGCGCCGGGACGCCGCTTATGGAGATCGTCAGCGAGCCGGATATGCGCAGCCCGCTCGAGGCGCGACTCTACATGCAACGGCTGCGTGAAATCCTGGTCTATCTCGGCGTCTCCTCTGGACGTATGGAGGAGGGCAGCCTGCGTTGTGACGCGAACATCTCCGTGCGCCCGAGGGGGCAACAGAAGCTGGGCGTCAAGACCGAAATCAAGAACATGAACAGTTTCCGTTCGGTGGAGCGCGCCCTCGCCTACGAGGCGCAGCGACAAATCGAGCTGCTGCGCTCAGGACAACCCATTTCGCAGGAGACGCGCGGCTGGGTCGAGACAAAGGGTATTACCGTGTCACAGCGCAGCAAAGAGCAGGCGGACGACTATCGCTACTTCCCGGAGCCTGACCTGCCGCCGCTGGTGATTAGTCCGGCCTGGGTGGAGGAACTACGCGCCAGCCTGCCAGAATTGCCAGATACGCGACGCGCGCGCTACATGCGTGACTACGGGCTATCCACGCAAGATGCCAATACGCTGACCGAAGATAAAGCGCTGGGAGACTACTTTGAACAGGTAGTGGCAGCTTTGCCCGCGCAAAACCGCGTGGCAAGAGCCAGAGCAGCCGCGAATCTAACGCTCAATGACGTTGCGCGTCTGCTGAAGGCACATTCAACAGACATCTCGGAAAACTTACTTACTCCCGCCGCCTCTGCCAACCTGCTGGACCTGCTCGATGCCAACCGCATTACGGGCAAGCAAGCGAAGGACATCGTAGAGGAAGCGTTTATAAGCGGCAAAATGCCCGCAGTCATCGTCGAAGAAAAGGGTATTCAACCCCCCATCAGCGACGAAGGCGAACTCATACGCATCATAGAGGAGGTGATTGCCAGTAATTCTAAAGCAGCCAGTGACTATCGAGCTGGCAAAGTGAACGCATTGCAGGCGCTGATAGGCCAGGTGATGAAGCAAACACGCGGCCAGGCGAAGGCCGGTAGCGTCCGTGCCTTGCTTATCAAAAAATTGGAAGAAACGGACCAGTAGCGACACCCCTTGTGGGTGTCCCATCCATTCCATAACTATGTGTATCAGCAAGAAAAGCGGTGAGTACGGGACACCCACAAGGGGTGTCGCTACTGGTTCATAGCTCACAAAAACCACAATAACCACAACGATGTGAAGAAAGGTGGGAACGTTCCCTATGTACGACGAAGTAAAAGTCTTGAATCCCTATCACATGGCGGTCCAGCAATTCGAATCTGCCGCCGAACATCTGAAGCTTTCCGAAGATATGCGCGAGATCCTGCGCCAACCCAAGCGCGAACTGACAGTGAATTTTCCGGTACGCCTGGACAATGGTCGCATCAAGACCTTCACGGGCTACCGTGTCCATCATAACGTCAATCGCGGGCCGGCCAAAGGCGGCATTCGGTATAGCCCGGAGGTGACGTTGGACGAAGTGAAGGCTCTGTCGATGTGGATGACCTGGAAGTGCGCGGTGGTCGGCATCCCCTTTGGCGGCGCGAAAGGCGGCGTCATCTGCGACCCCAAGAGCATGAGTCCGGCGGAACTGGAGCGGCTCACGCGCCGCTATGCCACCGAAATTTCGATCATTATTGGCCCGCATAGCGATATTCCCGCGCCCGATGTCAACACCAACTCTCAGGTGATGGCCTGGATCATGGATACCTATTCCATGCACGAAGGCTACTCCGTCTCAGCCGTCGTCACGGGCAAGCCGCTTTCCATCGGCGGCAGCGAAGGCCGCAACGACGCTACCGCCACGGGCGTCTTGTTTGTGACACGCCAGGCCGCCAAACACACCGGTATGCGGCTGCAAGGCGCGCGTGTGAGCATACAGGGATATGGTAATGCCGGCTCGATTGCCGCCCGCCTCTTTCATGCTGAAGGATGTAAGATTGTCGCGGTCAGTGATACACGCGGCGGCATTTACAACGAGTCCGGGCTTGATCCGGCGGCTGTGCTGCGCTTCAAGCAGGAGCGTGGCAGTGTGGTTGGTTTCCCCGGCTCGCAGGCCGTCAGCGTGCAGGATGTGTTGGAAGTGCCATGCGACATTCTCATCCCTGCTGCCACCGAAGGCGTGATTACCCGCGCCAATGCTGATCGCGTGCAGGCGCGTATTGTTGCCGAAGCAGCCAACGGCCCTACCACGCCAGAGGCGGATGCCATCCTTTTCAAAAAAGGGACGCTGGTCATCCCGGACATCCTGGCGAATGCTGGCGGCGTCACCGTCAGCTACTTTGAATGGGTGCAGGACCTGCAAAGCTTCTTCTGGAACGTGGACGAAATCACCCGGAAGCTGGAAGTGATTATGAACCGCGCCTACGCCTCTGTAGCGGAGAAGGCCGAGCAATACTCCTGTGATTTGCGCCTGGCTGCAAACATGCTGGCAATCTCGCGTGTCGCTGAAGCCACGCAGATTCGCGGCATCTACCCGTAATACCTGGAAGTATGCCGCCAGCCGCGCAGTTCCATGTATGGGACTGCGCGGCTGGCGGCATACTACTTAGAAGCCGCGACCGCGCCTGGGTTTCTTGACGGGCGGCCTGGGGGCTTTCACCGGCCGTCCCGGCTTTGGCTTCTTGCGACCTCGCGCGGGCCACTCCTCGTCTTCTTCTTCTTCTTCCTCCTCCTCGTCCTCGAAGAATTCTTCCTCCTCTTCTGGCTCTTCCTCGTCGCCAAGAATTTCCGGCTCGATGACAGGGGCGGGAACTACAACTTCTGGAGTATCGTCTACGATAGTAGGGATATCCTCGTCGTCTACCTCGGTCATCGGGTCAGGCTCTTCGTCTTCAGGAATGGTAAACTCGTCGTCGTCAAACGCTTCATCAGCCACAGCAGCAGGGGCGCGCATCTCTCTGTAGCCATCTACCGGTAATATATTCGCGTTGACCCGTCCGCCTTTACGCGCCAGGGGCGTGGGTTCTGGTAAATCGACGTCAGCCAGGTCCGCGCCGTCTTCCGGTTTTGGCGCGCCGATCACCCTGCGGCCAGCAGCCACGTCCAGCCAGAACTGCGAATAGTAATGTGGCCGGTCCGCGTCTTTCTCGTCTTTCTTTGTCATTCTCCACCTTTTTCGCAGGGTTATTCTCTTGAGGGAGTGACTCTCCTACAACCATGATTACCCTGCAGAATCTCAAAACGTATCACACAACAGAGAGTGATATCAGTGCGTTCATCATATGAATAAATTGCATACCTGTCAAGATGCCGTTTACGCGCCTTAAAGCCGCCTGGAAAGCCACTTCAAGTATTGTCAAGACCCCCTGTGCATGAATTTTCTTCCTGTGGGATTTGCAGCCTTGTCTGGAGAACCTTATAATAGGAGATGAATCATACTACAGGCCCACTATGCGGGATTATCACGTCATATCTTGAGAAGGATTACATCTATCCAGCGCCACGAGGCGTATAAGTCAGTAGCGACACCCCTTGTGGGTGTCCCGTCATTGCCTCGTTGCTTTGAAATACGCTTATTAAGAATTATGACCGGGACACCCACAAGGGGTGTCGCTACTGGTACCCGCAAGCACAAATAGTTCCAGAAAAATAGATCCATTGGAGGAGACATTGACCAGAATTCTCGATAGTATTGACGACCCGGCGCAATTGCGTCAGCTCAAACCAGCGCAAATGCGGCAGTTGGCCGAAGAAATTCGCCGTGAGATCATCGAAAAGGTTTCGGTCAAGGGCGGCCACCTGGCTCCTAACCTGGGCGTCGTCGAGTTGACGATGGCTTTGCACTCTGTTTTCGATACGCCGGAAGATTTGCTGGTCTGGGATATTGGACACCAGGCCTATGTGCATAAATTATTGACCGGGAGGCGCGAGCGTTTTCATACGATTCGCCAGTTTGGCGGACTTTCCGGCTACCTGCGGCGCGAGGAGAGCGACTATGATGTCTTTGGGGCCAGCCATGCCAGCACCTCGATTTCAGCCGCGCTCGGTCTGGCGGTCGCGCGCGATTTACAGGGGAAGAACTTCAAAGTTGTAGCTGTCATTGGCGACGGCGCGCTGACCGGTGGTATGGCGCTTGAGGCCATCAATAACGCCGGCAGCATGAAGAAAAACCTCATTATTGTATTGAATGATAACGATAAATCCATTTCTGATAACGTGGGCGCAATCCATCACTCCCTGAGCAAGGCGCGGCACCTGGAAACTTCACCCAGTTATCGTCGCCTGCGCGAAATGGCAAAAGGTTCTATCAACCGGCTCCCCGTGCTGGGAGATATGGCGCGCGAAGCGGCTGGCCGCGCCGAGATGAGCTTCAAAAACTTTGTCATGCATAGCAAAAGCGGCATGATCTTTGAAGAACTGGGCTTCAAGTTTTTCGGCCCCTTCGATGGACACGATCTGCCCTTGATGCTGGATGTCTTCGAGAACATCAAACGGATTGAAGGCCCGGTTATTGTGCAGGTGATCACGAAGAAGGGCAAGGGTTGGGAGTTTGCCGAGAACGATTCGACCAAGTGGCATGGTCCAGGCGCGTTTAACTACGAAACAGGCGTTATCAAGAAAAACGCGGGCGACCCTCCGACCTACACCGAAGTCTTCGCCAATGCCCTGGTTGATATTGCCGAAAAAGACGCCAGCATCGTGGGTGTTACGGCGGCTATGGCTGAAGGAACCGGCCTGACGAAGATGCGCCAGCGTTTGCCCGACCGCTACTTCGACGTTGGCATTGCAGAGCAGCACGCCGTGACCTTCGCCGCCGGCATGGCAGTTGGAGGTCTGCGTCCGGTGGTTGCCATCTACTCCACCTTTATGCAGCGCGCCTTCGATCAGATTGTGCATGATGTGTGTACGCAGAATTTGCACGTCGTCTTCGCAATGGACCGCGCTGGTGTGGTGGGAGAGGATGGCCCGACCCAGCACGGCGTCTTCGATACCGGCTTTATGCGAATGCTGCCCAATATGAAGGTTATGGCTCCCAGAGACGAGAACGAACTGCGCCACATGCTCTATACCGCCATCTATATGGATGGTCCCGTCAGCCTGCGCTACCCACGCGGCAAAGCCCTGGGTGTGGAAATGGACGCGGAACCGCACAAACTTGAGATCGGGAAGGCGGAACTGCTCAGCCCGACCACTATTGAAGAAGTGGAGCAGCAGGACTGCGCTATCCTGGCCTATGGTTCTACCGTAGCTGCGGCGGAGCAGGCCGCGCGCGAACTGGCGGAGAACGGCATTCGCGCCGCCGTCATTAATGCGCGCTGGGCCAAGCCGCTCGATGAAGAACTGATTGTGTGCCTGGCGCAAAAAGTGCGTCGCATCGTGACCGTCGAAGATAACATGGTGGCCGGAGGTTTCGGCAGCGCCGTCCTCGAATTTTTAGAGGCGCGCAACCTGCTGCGCGAAGTCGATATCCGCATTATTGGCTATCCTGATCGATTCATCGAGCATGGCGCGCCATCCATCCTCAAAGAACTTTACGGCCTCACTTCGTCCCACATAAAGGACGTAGTGCGCGACCTTGTCGGATCGGCATCGAAAGGGTACGAGATGGCGCATTAATAAGAAAAAGCGGTTGAAAATTCGCAGCTGCGAATTTTCAACCGCTTTTTCTTATTTTTGGAACACCCGCCGGTAATGCTCGTCTAACAGGTCAGGGGGGAAGAAGCGTAGCAAGGTGACGATAGCCAGGGCGAATGCTATCCAGTCAAAGCCCGCGTCCAGGGGAATGCCGAGTACTGTTCCTGCCACTGGCAGCACTGTACTCATAACGAACTCACCAAGCACATCGGGAAACAACAGGAGCAGCAACAAACCGCCAACGGAGGCAAAAAAGAGCGCTTTTCTCCATAAAGGGATGCGCCGGTCGGTTAGCAGCGAGCCGATCAGCCGAAATGTTTTTCCGATATGAAAGAAGATGTCCCGGCGCTTTGGACGCGCGCGCTTGCCATTGAAAGCCTGCGTTGATGTATAGCTATTGTTATCCGCATACGTAAATTGTTGTTGTTGTGATGTATTTGATGATCTCAAAATGGCCTCCTCTAGAACGCCTCATATACCTTTCTCCACATAATACGTAGCAGGTGTGTTATGAGTTCTAAAAGAGAAGAAAATAATTATGTCACCCTGAGCGCAGCGAAGGGTCTGCCTGGCCGGACACCGAGATCCTTCGCTGCGCTCAGGATGACAGGACGAAGCGAAGGATGACAGGGCGAAGCGAAGGATGACAGGGCGAAGCGAAGGATGACAGGGCGAAGCGAAGGATGACAGGGCGAAGCGAAGGATGACAGGACGAAGCGAAGGATGACAGGGCGAAGCGAAGGATGACAGGGCGAAGCGAAGGATGGGTTCTTGGACACATTCAGTGTGCCTGCTTGCTTTGAGAAACTTCTCCTTGACCGTGATACGGCTAGCCTTAAGCCGGGCTCCAACATCCACCTCCGCTTTTTCGTGAAGAGTAACCTATTCATTCCCATGGGCCGGATTGATTTTTATGTCGTCTTGCATGGGGACACTCACTTCTTCCAGGGAATGCTTGTAGCTACTTGCAGAAGCTCGTTGAGGGCCACTTCTCCACCGACCATATAGTAAGCCTCTCCTAAGCGCAGAAACAGTTGCGTGAATGCAGGAGATGAACTTCTGATTAAGATGGCGGGTTGCTCATCTAGTTGGATGGGTTCGAGCTGAGGAACCTCCTGTTCTCTCCATGCGAAGCTGAGTCGTGATTGAGGCACCTTGTACCAGTTGATAACCTCTTGCTCATCGGCTGAGGTCGCGCAATATCCTTCACCGAGTCGGTAGAGCCGCCAGTTTGTGGGGAAGTTCTCCGGTGCTGGCAGTTCTTCTCGTGTAGGCTGTTCCTGTTGAGGAGCTGCTTGAATAAATCGCTCATCAAAGGCAATAATCTCAACGCGAAGTCCTGGGACCTCGAGACTGGCTAAGCGTTGAGGTCCTTGTGGTGACAGCACTCCCTGCTTGCGTCGTTCTTCTTTTTCTCGTGAAAGTTCCTCTGCTCGCCGTAATGCTTCCGCGAGGGGTGGCACGTTCCATGCTGCTCGTTCCTCGTCGGTAGTGGTCGGATCAACATCCACTAATCGATATGGTTCGTTGTCACGAGAGGTATACTGCGTACCGTACTTTTGTGATTTCCCCTGGTTCGTCAGCCAACGGTCGTAAGAGGCTGCCGCCAACCATCGGCAGCCGGGATGTCCTAATTCTGCCCCTCTCCCTGCAAGCTCATGAGATCGCCAGAAATCCTCCAGCGTCTCTCCATGTTGAAAGACCATCGCGGCATGGAAGTAATCCTCTGGAGCCTGCAATGCTTTGCTTCCGACGAGTTCCCCCACCCGTCGCCGCCGCGCTCGGTCTCGCTCAAGCACCTGTTGAACTTGTTCGCGATCCAATTGCTCGAAGAATACACTTCGATCCGCCTGATCCTGCTCATAGAGAGCCAGGAGTTCCGTGTTCATCGTGCTTCCTTTCTGTGTGTGATTTCCTTGAGTACACCAAACCGAGAGACGACGTGAAGGGACAGACAAACGGCCACTACCCGTGAGTCTGATGCAGCAGCACACGGCGTTGAAGGAGCGGAAATCCTGCTTGTCCATACGAGCTGCGTTTGATTCATTTCACTTTATTGATTGCGCGTTCACCTCTTCGTTGCTCACGATGCTGCCGTCGCGCATTCGGATAATGCGATCAGCGCGCTGTCCCACTTCCAGGGCGTGAGTCACCAGCACCAGCGTTTGCCCGAACTCGCGATTGAAGCGGCACAATAGTTCCATGACATCGCCGGCGGCCTCGCTATCGAGGTTGCCGGTTGGCTCGTCGGCCCACACGATGGCGGGTTCGTTGGTCAATGCGCGCGCGATGGCTACGCGCTGGCGTTGCCCGCCCGAAAGCTCAGCCGGGCGATGTCTGGCGCGGTCAATCAGCCCAACACGCTCCAGTAATGCCAGCGCCCGTTTGCGCGCCTTCTTGCCCGGAACTTTGGAGACCAGCATCGGCAGTTCAACGTTCTCGACCGCCGAAAGCATGGGCAGAAGGTTGAAGTCCTGGAAGATGAAACCCATGTGACGCGCGCGGTACGATGTGCGCAGGTTATCTGTCAGGTCGCGCAGGTTATCCCCCTGAATGAAAATATCCCCCTCGTCGATGGTATCCAGCCCCGCGAGACAGTTCAGCAGCGTGGTCTTGCCGCACCCGCTCGGCCCCATAATGGCAACCATCTCGCCCATCGCCACCTCCATATCAATGCTGCGCAGCGCCTCCACGCGCAACTGCCCGCTGCGATATATCTTCTTGACGCCCCGCGCCTGAATAATCAGTGGCTGTCTATCTACCATGAAGTATGTGTCCTTTATAGAGAATGCAATTCAACGTATCATGGCTCATCAGTATACGTTACTCTACTCTCATACGTCCCACGTTACGTAGGGACGCGGGTGGTGTAGAGAGGACGGGTGGACCCTTGTGGGCGTCCTCCGTCCTGTTCGATTCTATGCCTATTGTAACACAGGGAACTACTTTCTTCAGGGTGTCGCTACTGGTTTCCCCTGGAACAGATTGCTCACCTGCTGGAAGAGAACCTTTCCTCGGTCGAGCCTACCTGACCCTCTATCGCTGGATGAATGACAACGGCTACCACTTCACCGGCCCACCACGCCACGTCCATCTCCAACGCGCGGAGGACATGGACCACTACGTCACAGAAGTGCAGTTTCCGGTCGGGAAGTAAAGGGGATGAGATTCGCCGACACGAGGTGAATCTTCCTGGGCATACAGGTTCGTGGGCGCGATCGAACTTTCAGAGCTAATGGTGTAGGGCCGGGACTTGCGGGTGGCAGGCTCCAGCGCGGCGCGGCGAAGAGATCATAGGCCAGCAATTGTATCTTGCGATAGCGCGTTTTTCGCTGCATCTACATCCTGCCTCCACCCCACTACGTCGCGTTTCATTAGGACTGACCTGTGTTACAGCAGTATACAATGTTACCAGGGCAGGGGCAAGCCCAGCCCGTACCCTATACGCGAGAGGAAACCCGCTTCGTATAGGGTACGGGCTGGGCTTGCCCCTGCCCTGGAAGCAACGGCACGTGTTCACATGCGCAGCGCCTCGCCCGGCATCACCCTGCCCGCCTGCCACGCTGGTAACATAGCGGCCAGCAGCGAGGCGAGCAGGGCGATGCCGACGATCAGGCCCAGTTCGCTCCAGGGGATAGTGAAGGTCAGGCCGGTACGGAATTGCTCGAAGAAGTTTACGGCGAAGATGTTTTGCGAGAGAATCAGGCCGAGAATGACGCCCAGTACGCTGCCCACACAGCCTATGAAGAAGGATTCGCTGAGGAAGGCCGTCTGGATCAGGAGGCGGCGACAGCCGAGCGCGCGCAGCATCCCGATTTGCTGGCGGCGTTCTATCACCGCTCTCGTGCCTGTGATGGCGAGCGCGGCTATTCCCAGCAGGAGCGTGAGACCCACCACGCCCAGCAGCACATTACTGAGCAGGATGCGCGGGCCGCGCACCGTCCAGATAGCATCTTCCAATACCGTTGTTTCCACACCATTGTCGAGGAAGGCCGAGCCGATTGCCAGAGACAGGGCGCGTTTATCCTGGCCGGGCGCGACCTTGAAGTAGTACGCCTGCTCCTGTGGCCGGGTGGGATCGGCCTGCAGTTGAAAGGCGCGCTGCGAAATGTAGAGGCCAAAGTGCTGGCTGTCACTGTTGTCCACCACGCCGATGATGGTCAGTTTCGTAGCAGGGCGGCTTGTTTGCAGACCCAGGGAAGGATTTGTCTGGATACCTATGACCCAGACCGGTGTAGGCGAGAAGGTCGTATCGCCTTGATAGATGCCGCTTGTGGTAAAGACGTAGGGCGCGTTGAAGCCGGGCGGGGTATTTGGCACGCCCGCGTTACTGGCTGAAGGCGAGTTCGGATCGTACACGGGCTGGCTATTGGGGCGATTGGGCAGCGAGGTCTGGTCGATCAGCGCGTAGTTGGATTGCGATTGTAACGCCTGCCATACCGCGCTGTCGCTGGCGAAACCCTGCGCGCGCGCCGTCAGGCGCAGTCCATAGCCCTGCAAAAAGCCGCCGTTGACCACCTCTGCCGGATAGATATGCCACGCTGGAGCCTGCGCGCCGGGCTGGATCACGCCCACGGTGGTTGTTGTCTGCGTGCCGATAGAGGAAAAAGCGTTGGGGTTGATGCCGCGACTAAGCAGCGCGGCGCGCATATCGGGAATGGCTTTGAAATAGGCTACCGCCCGGATATCGTAGCCGCCCGTCTGGAAGTTGATATTGGTATAGTTGTTCAGCATGGCGTTGGTAATCACGGCCATCACCGTCATGGCGAAAATGACCAGGCTAAACATGATGATGCTTAGCGCGGTGCGGAAGCGATGATGCAAGGGGTAGGCCGAGGCCAGCCGCGTCATAAACTGCGTGCCGGGCATCCGCGAGAACAGGGCGATGATGGGATTGAGCAGCAGTTCCGCGTTGGCTACCAGCGCCCACACCGCCCCAAAAACCATCATGGTAGCCGCTATGAAGAAGACTTCAATGCCCCCTTGAAAGCGCGGCAATCCCAGTCGCGCCAGCACATCGAAGGGCAGCGCCCAGTAGGCCACAATGCTCAGGCCCACCAGCGCGGCGAAAATACGCTGCGTGACCCGTTTCCAGCGCGCTTTCCCTGCTTTGAGCAACAGCCAATCTACCGCTGCTTTCAAAAGCAAACCCGCGCCGGCAATTATCAGGGTGAGGCCCAGCGAGAAGGGCACAATCAGCGTTTTCGCCAGTCCGACGCGCAGTACGATCAGACCGGCCAGCAGGGGCAGAATACCGGACCGCGCAAGTGTCGCAACCAGGCCGATGAGCGTTTCGGGTAGTTGCTCGAAAAGGGCGCGTCGCACTTTGCGCGCATCAACAGCGTAGCGTAAAATGGCGAAGCCCTGCTTGAAAATTTCCAACAATGACAGCCTGGGACGCTCGGTCTCCGGCAGGTTGCGCAGGGCATCTACAACCGTCATGCGGCTGACCAGCCAGGCCGAGACGCCGATCGAGAAGAAGGTAAAGATGACCCCCAGGCAGTAGGCGATTACCAGGCTGCGCGGCTGCAAAACGACTTTGAGCGGGAAATTGAAACGCGCCATGATAGGTGACAGGAACAGCGACAGCAAAACGCCCGCGCCTGCACCAAACACTAGCCCGATGAACGAGGAGACCAGGTCATATACCGTCCCCTCGAAGAGATACATAAACACCAGGTGGCGTCTTTGCACGCCGATAGCGCGCGCCATGCCCATTTCAGCGCGTCGTTCCGCCGCCAGCAGGACAAAAATCAGGAAGATCAACAGCAGTCCGACGGCCAGCGAGAAAAGCGCGAACAGGTCAAAGATGCGCGAAAAGATGTTGTTTTCAAGGTTTGATACTTTCACGCCCTGCTCTTTGTCCTCGTTGACGCTCAAACCGGCGGCGAAGCCAAAGTGGTTCCCGTCATGAAGCGCATTGTGCATTTCATTTTGCACCTGCTCCGAAATATCTACCCCGTTCGGATCATTGTCATTGCGCAAGGAGATGTATACTTCTGAAATACCATCGCAGGCGCTGGTATTGTTACATTTTCCTTCGATCTGGAGAAAGGTTTTATTCTGGCTCAGAATATAGGGCGATCCGCCCGCCAGCCCGCCGTCAGCGACGACGGCGCGCACAAAGAGCTGGAAACGCTGTCCCGGCCAACGACTCGAGTAAATATAGAGCATGTCGCCCGCGCGCGCATTGAGCAGGGTGGCGGCAGTTTGATTGAGAAAGACTTGATTCAGCGCAAGTTCGGCGATGGTACGAGTCTTTCGAGTAATGGTGTCCTGCATCCCCCCGAACCCCTTTTCGCTGTTGGGGATGATCGCCAGCGCCGTCACGTTCGAGCGCACCTGGCGCGAGGTTTCATCCGCCAGCAGCAGGCCATTTTCCTCGAGCGCGGCCCCGACAGCGGCGATAGCAGGATCACGCTTCATGACAGCCTGCGCCTGGCGGTACACATAGTCGTCAAACATCGCATTATTTTTTTTGGTGATGGTTTCGTCTACACTGCCCAGGTTGTAGACGGCGACGCTCTGACCGGCTGCCGTAATCACATCGCCGGTTGCCAGCACCCCGGTTAGCAGCGTGGTAGACAGCATGAGCGCGAAGACAATCAACAGCATTTGAGCGCGGCGGCGCGGGATGTTGCGCGTGCCAATCTTGAAGAAGATAGCGTTGGTCAGCGCGAGGAGCAGTGTACCGCCAACGATTATGACGGTAATCACTACCAGAATGGTTGTCATGATGTCAATCGGAACGCCAAAGAGATGTGTCATATCTATCCTACTGGTGTCTTTAACGCTTGATAAAATATTTTTGCCAGTTGCTCGTAGCCGATATCGCTCGGATGCAGCCCGTCATTGCTGTTGATATATTCGGGATGGGCCTTCAAATTGTAGTTCTGTTGCGTGAGATCTACCAGGATGGCCTGGTGTTGCTGAGCAGCGCTGGCGATAATCGTGTTATATGCCTGTATTTGCCGGGTTAGCGCCTGTGGATCAGCCTGGGCGAAAAAAGGCAGAAGGGTCAGGTCGGGAATGTTGGCGATTGCTATGGGCGCGCGGGGCGAATTGGCTCGCAGGCGGGCCAATAGCGTGTTGAGGTCGCGGGCATAGCTGTCAGGTGGTATCTTAGCTACGATATCATTCACGCCCAGCCAGATGGTGATAAGCTCGGGATGTGAGTCGAGGGCGATGGGCAACTCCAGGCTAAGCGTTTGGTGGGTGGTGATACCCGGGATGCCCAGGTTAATCAGGTGGATATTTGACGGACCAAGTAGAGCAGCAAGGTCTGTCGGCCAGTTATCTTCGTAAGGGTTGAACGTGCCAATGCCGAAGGTATCCGAAGCCCCGATAGCCACGTAGGTAATTTGTTTAACGCTTTGTTGGTGAGATGTGGGTGCGCTGGATTGGCCGGTCAGCGCTGTCGAGTTCTGGGCGCAAGCGACGCTGGCAAGCATCACCAGTACCAACGAGAGCGCGAAAACATATCCAGGCGCCCGCCCATAGCGCGCCCGGCCCTTTCGCTGAGAGTCGCGTAACGAGTGCGTGGCGCGTGTAAGTCGGTCAAAGGTCATATATTACCGGCCTGACTGGATTGCGATTGAATGCAATGATAGTAGACGAAACAATTCCGGTTATGATTATAACATATCGCTTTGCCGGGGTAGCGAGCGAACACTACCCTGTACATACATACATACATACATACATACGTGCGGAGTTTAC
>DAHVFL010000500.1 GCA_027316975.1 Chloroflexota bacterium
CGTCGGATCAACCTTGCGGCCAATCCCGCCCAGTTCCACCAGTCGCTTTTCGCCAACGCCCACCAGCGCCGCCAGGGGCATCCCATGAATATTGCCGCTCGGCGTCGATTCAGGCGTATTGAAATCAGCATGGGCATCAATCCAGATTACGCCAACCGGCCCGCGTGCCCTCACCACCCCCGCGATCGATCCCAGCGCAATGCTGTGATCCCCGCCAATCACCAGTGGAAAGTCCTCCGGCCCGCAATGACGCTCCACCATTGCCGCCACGCGTTCGCACACATCGATAACCGGCTCCAGGTGGCGCAACCGGGCATCACTAACCCGCTCCGTCCTGATCTGAAAAGCCGGAACTTTGATATCTCCCTCGTCAATCAGAGGATGACCAAGTTTGCGCAATTGCTCATCCACCTGCGGGGAGAGATTCACCCCGGCATAACGAATAGCCGCCGGGCCAAGATTCGCGCCATGCTTGCTCGCGCCCAGGTCCAAAGGAACGCCAATCAAATGAATATTCATACTCGTGCCTGCTTCCTCTCTTCTCCATTGAATCGTGGAAAATCACCAAAAGCCAGAACGCCCGCAAAGGCCCCACTGCCGTGCCGCCCCCCACTATACACTCTAGAAATAACCCCGGCAAGTCCGCATCACCGTCCAGGGTACGGTCGCCCCTCGCGGTCGCCCTGGCTGTCCCAATTGTCCCATTTGTCCCAATTGTCCCCGCAGAGGCCACCCCACATGGCTTATAATACATAAAAAGGAGCAACACCATGCAAACGCCCACCTACGATGACTGGTATACCGAGGTAAAATCCCTTACCACGCGCCTCGTCAACATCCGCAGCGTCAGTCCTGGCCAGGGAGAAATACAGGTAGCGCGAGAAGTCCTGAACATGCTGCAAGAAGATGGGCTGGAACTCACTTATACCGCTCTCGGCCTTGACCCCCTCGTTGGCGATTCGTTCGGACGCCAGAACGCTTGCGCCTTCGTGCGCGGTTCGAGCCTTCACACCATCATCCTGCTCGGCCACATAGACACCGTTGATACAAAAGATTACGGCTCGCTGGAACCCTTCGCGCTCGATCCCGACGCGCTGGCGCATCACCAGCACGCGCTGGCCTCCATGACGCCAGGCTTAGCCAACGACCTGAAAGAACACCCCGGCGACTGGATGTTCGGACGTGGCAGCATCGACATGAAGTGTGGTGTCGCGGCCAACATCGCCGTCATGCGCCACATGGCAAAACTTGCGCAAGCAGGAAAACTCCCCCTGTCGGTCGTCTTGATTGCCACCCCCGACGAAGAAAACGAGTCAGCCGGCGTCTTGCAGGCCGTGCAATACCTCCTGCGCCTGCGCGAAACCTATAACCTGAGCTATCTCGGAGCCATCAATACCGACTACACCACCGCGCTCTACCCCGACGACCAGCACCGTTATATCTATACAGGCTCCGTAGGCAAACTCCTGCCCACCTTCCTGATCATCGGCCACGCAACCCACGTCGGTGAACCCTTTGACGGCGTAGACGCCAACCTGCTCGCCGCCGGACTCATTCGCGACCTCAGCATGAACGCCGCCCTGTGCGACGTTGTGCGCGGCCAGCAAACACCGCCCCCTGTCACGCTCAAAGCCAGTGACTTGAAAACCAGCTACGACGTGCAACTCCCCTTTGCCGCCTATTTCTACCTGAACGTACTCACCTTTTCAACCACGCCCGCGCAACTGCTCGCACGCCTGCGCGCCTATGCCCGGACAGCGCTTGAGAAAGTATTGCAGCGTATCGACGAGACCGAAGCGCATTGGATGGGCAACCGCCGCCGGGCGCAACCGCCTCGCTCCGGTATCGTGCTGACCTATCATGAACTCTATGCAGAAGTAACACAGCAATTTGGTTCCGAGCGCCTGCAGGCCGAAATCGACGCCGCGTGGCGCACCATGCCGGCCAACCTGGACTCGCGTGGGCGCTGCCTGCATATCGCGCATCACCTCTGGACACTCAGCGGGAAAAAAGGGCCTGCCATCCTGCTCTACTATTCTCCACCCTTCATCCCGCACGTCGCCGGAAACCCCGGCCCCTTACATTCCGTAGCCAACACCATCGCGGAAGCCCATCCCGAACTGCAACTAGAAGTGCATGAATACTTCCCCTTCATCTCCGACATGAGCTACCTGCGCCTTGACCCTGCTTTCGATTCAACAGCTTTGACCGCCAACATACCTACCTGGCAGGAGCAGCCCATTACAACCCGTACAGGCGGCTATCACCTGCCCCTGAACGCCATCCAGCAACTAAACCTCTCCGTCATCAACCTGGGACCATACGGCAAAGGCGCGCACCAGGCAGGCGAGCGCGTCCTCATGTCCTACTCCTTCGGCATCCTACCCCAACTGCTCTGCGAAGTCATCGACCGCCTCTCCCAATCCCAGTAGAAACGAAACTTTAATCGCATTATCTCGTGATAAATATATCTAGCCCGGCCGTTTTAATGATAGAATGCCAGCCATATTCTAATTCTCATCATTGATTTCAGGAGATGCCAATGCATAGAACTTCCAATCCCAGGGGAACACAATTCCCTGTCAATACCACAGCAGACAATACCCGGCGCGTAGGTGTGAGACTTCGGCCTCTCCCGGTCGCACTATTTTTGATCGGTGTTATCGTCCTGACTCTCTCGGCGTTCATGGTTCACGCTCATCCTCAACCCTACCCGATTGAAATGCAAACTACCAATGCAGTCCAGTCAATGAAACTGGCTCCAGTTGTCGTAAACGTGATCGACTTCGTCAGCTCCGTCAACGACCCCACTCCTTCTATTATTGCGCTCGGCGTGTGGCTGGTTGGCCTTATCATCA
>DAHVFL010000501.1 GCA_027316975.1 Chloroflexota bacterium
GGATGACAGAGTGTCCTGGCGCAGCGAAGGATGACAGAGTGTCCTGGCGCAGCGAAGGATGACAGAGTGTCCTGGCGCAGCGAAGGATGACAGAATGTCCTGGCGCAGCGAAGGATGACAGAATGTCCGGGCAAATTAGGGGCATGACAACGGCTGGTAAATAATGTAATATAGCAGAGAAGTATCAGGCGGGGATTTCTGGCATAGCGCAAACAGAGCCTCATGGATAAGAATGCAGGAAAATAAGATGGGTAACGATTTGCTTGGCCGCACTATCAATGGCCGGTACAAATTGATTGACGAGCGCGGGAGCGGTAATTTCGGCACGGTGTATATCGCGCGCGACATGGTCACTAACCATATCTTCGCGATGAAGATCATGCATTTAGATCATAGCGATGATAACGAATTGCTCGAGCGCTTCAAACGGGAAGCCTACATTTTGCAGAGCTTAAATAACGAGCACGTGGTACACCTGGTGGACTATGGCAACGATGACTCGATCTATTTCATTGTGATGAAACACATTGATGGACAGAACCTCAAGTGGTATATCACGACGTATGGGCCGGTGGATGCATTGCGTGGATTGGACTATATCATCCAGGCCGCTGAAGGGCTGGATATCGCGTTTAAGGCCGGGGTTGTGCATCGCGATATTAAGCCGCAGAACATCCTTATAAGCAACAAAGGGGTTGTGAAAATAGCCGACTTCGGACTCGCTCGCAGTTCCAGCACGCCAACCATTACTACTTCTGATAAGTTTATGGGAACGGCTTACTATAGTTCCCCGGAACAGATGCAAAGCGGCCACGATGCCGATATCCGTTCAGACCTCTATTCGCTGGCTGTTGTACTCTATGAAAGCCTGGTGGGTCAACCGCCTTTTAAGGGTGATTCGGTCGTTGAGATCATCTTTAAACATCTGAACGACCCGGTTCCGTCCATCTATCGCCAGCGTCGCGATGTGCCTCCCGAAATTGATGCCTTTATTCAACGCGCTATGGCGAAGTCGCCCGCCGCTCGTTTTCAGACGCCGCGCGATTTTATCAATGCCCTGGAATCCATTAAAAGAATTATGCAAGGTCCCATGCCGGAAACCCACCTGCTACAGGCGCGACTGTTACTGGTAGCGAGCGGCAAGAATATCCCTCTAAACGGGGAGGACATGATTATTGGACGCGCAGACCCCAAACATGAAATCCACCCGGATATCCAGATTGACGACTCAACTATGACATTAGGACGCAAACACGCGCGGCTGTTCTACCAGCAGGGGACATGGATGGTGGAGGATCAAAACTCGCGTAACAAGACGCGCTTGAACGGTAAGATACTCTCGCCCTACGAACCACAGCCGCTCAGCGATGGCGATCTGCTGCAATTCGGCAGGGTGGAAGCGCGTTTTGAGATGCGTTAAGCTGGATGCGCGAAGTGTTGACAAACGCCAGCGTTATCGAGTATGCTCTAATCACTAAGAGAGATGTTTGTCTAAATTCTGGCTTGCCAGTCTCAGTGTAGGAGGTGCGTTATATGGGAAAGCACACATATTCATCAACTGTGCTTGTATGCACCTTGTCTACCGGCGTTGAGGGCATTCAGCGGACTTCGCAGGACGATTTGAAACAGAAACTACTGCCTGCTATTCGCTAGAAGCGCGACAGAGCCTGTTCCCTCCGCACGGTAGACATCATAAAGAAGTGATTGAACCGTGTTTTTTTATTCTCCTGGAGGGAACGCATTGATTAACGACCCCGAGGCACATTCGGAGACGCTTACCGGCGTGGTATTGAACGGCGCGCACGGCATTTACGACGTTCATACCGGGGCTGGTGTGCTGCGCTGCACCTTGCGCGGCAAACTCAAAAAAGCCTTTGCCCAGGCTCAATCGGCAAAATCCGTCAATAAATCGCGTCCGCGATACGACAAAATGCTCGCGCTGCCAAAGTCTGAGCGCATCGAACACCGCGATTCGAGTGTCAACGCATTACCTGTGCGCCTGTCTGTAGGCGATTATGTAAAACTACACCGGCTTGACAGCAAAACCGGCCTGATCGATGAGATTCTGCCGCGTTCGAGCGAGCTTACGCGCAAAGATGCCGCTTCGACCGAGAAAAAGCCTGTACAGCAGACCATGCTTGCCAATCTCGACCAGGTGGCGCTGGTCTTCGCTGCCGCGCAACCGCAACCGCATTTTGCTATGCTTGATCGCTACCTGGCCATTTGCGAGTCTGCGGGCATTCGTCCTATCGTTTGCTTGAACAAACTTGATCTACCACACGAACCCTACGTGGGCGAAGCCGCCGCTCTGTACGCGAGACTGGGTTATACCGTCATGTGGACCAGCTATAAAACTGGCGAAGGCGTGGATGAGCTGCGCCAGTTGCTCAGAGACCATACGACCCTGTTCAGCGGGCCATCCGGTGTTGGCAAGTCATCACTGGTTAATTCGATTGAACCGGGCATGGCGATCAAAACCGGCCTGGTAAGCGAGGCGACCGGCAAGGGCAAACATACCACCACCGGTTCGCAGCTCTACCCCCTGTCCGGCGGTGGCTGGCTGGCCGACTCGGCGGGTATTCGCGCGCTGGCTACCTATGACATCGCGCCCGAAGATTTGGCCGGGTGTTTCGTCGAATTCCGCCCCTACCTCGGCGAATGCCTCTACTCCAACTGCCTGCACATCGATGAAGATGGCTGCGCCATTCAGCAGGCGGTAGAAGATGGAGTGATCGACGAGCGCCGCTACAGGAGTTATACGCGCATTCTCAGCGGAGAAGAACGCTAAATACTGATAGAAGAGGCGGGGAAATGATGGGCAACCGGCGGTTGCCCATCATTTC
>DAHVFL010000502.1 GCA_027316975.1 Chloroflexota bacterium
TTTATCCAGTCGAGTTGCGGCTACTCTGATGGTATAGACTATGTATTGCTTATCGTGTTAAAATTGTGAAACGAAAAAGAAGAGTTTCAAAATGCGAGGGAAAGGCATTGTGAAGCAGAACGGCTCATCGCGCGATAATCAGCCTATCACATTGAAACAAAAAAAGACTTTGATTGCTGCCTACCAACAGACTGGGAATATGACCCAGGCCATGCGTGAGGCGGGCGTTCGTAGCCCCAGAACAGCTTATCTATGGTGGCATCGCTACTGCGAATCAGGAGAGGATGGGCTGCAACCACATTCACATGCGCGTAATAATCAGAGGCACTTACCCGACTCTATTGTGGAGCAAATTTGCCAGTTGCGTTGCCAGGAGCCTCAATGGGGACGGCTGCGAATTGCTGATGAACTGGCTCAGTATTATGGACAACAAGTCGTCAGTCCGGCCAGTGTGGAAGCGGTGCTACGCCGCGCTGGTCTCTGGGAGCATGTTGCGGAGACCGCGCCTCGATCCGCAGGCATCCCTCCCTGGCTAGGTGGAGGGATCGATTATGATAGCCTGCTGGCGATAGTACAAATGGGCATCCGACTCTCAATACACTCAGAAGCACGCGCGGCAAGCCAGGTTTTGTATCAGCAAGTTTGGGCCCCCCTGGAGGCTAATCCCACGCTCAGCAATCGTCTGCTCGCCACTCCTGAGATAGGCAGCTGGCTGTTGAGTAGTCGGTTGCATCTAGGACACAGCCTGATGAATAGTGGTCATTGGTCCCAGGCCGCGCATTACTTGCGTGAGACGATCGCCTGGATGCAGGAGCAGGAACATGCTGTTGGAACACATCGGCGTCCCTGGGACTGGGAGGATGCACCGAACTTCGTCAGCTTGCGCCGCGACGATGTCTGGCTGGGATGCTATCAGCATTTAGGGCTTGTACTGGGGAAACAAGATGTGAAGGCAGGCCTTGCCTATCTCCAGACAGCACTGAATGGCATACGGCGCTCCCATAGGCCTATAGTGCCGGGAGATCAGACCACAATTGGTAGCCTGGAACGCGATCTTGCCAATCTCAAACTGAGATTGCGCCACTTCTCGGAGGCGGAGGTCCGTCAGCACTTACTCCATGCACAACAGAACGCTGAAAATTCAGGTGTTCCTGGCGTGCAGGCTTACACACACATCACCCAGGCGCGTTTGCATGATCGCCTGGCGCGGGCAGCAAGCGAACGCGAGAAAGGAGTACGCCGCCAGCAGCGCGAGTCCATGCAACAGTCTATAGAGCAAGCGCTCCAACTGGTGGAGCAAGAGCAGGAGGATCATGACCGTCCAATGCGCCAGACCATGTGCTTTGTGGATACC
Source organism: Chloroflexota bacterium (assembly GCA_027316975.1). GTDB lineage: Bacteria > Chloroflexota > Ktedonobacteria > Ktedonobacterales > Ktedonobacteraceae > CF-113. The sequence goes on from DAHVFL010000502.1 coordinate 1,355, forward strand.
GCCCTGCTCGCTCAGACGCACGGAATGCCAGTTGATGGGCGACGGTTACAGCGTGCCGTGCAGAATTGTCTTACTTGTGGATATGGGCATCAGGCTGAAAAACTCCTTGTCATGCCTGATATCCATATCTGGTTACCAGAGGATGCGCTACGAAACCTGACCAACCTCTTGCAAGAGGAAAACAATTTGGAGTACGCGGAATAGCCAGTTAGGGAAGATCACACAGGCGCAGGCTGGCTGTGCTGCATGGTGAACTTAAATACGGCATAGCCCGCGAAAAACATTCCTATCCATAACACAAAGTCGATTCCTCCCGCCAGAGCGTTATTCCATACCAGGAAGCTCGATTGCGTTACTACAGAGAGTAGGTCGCGTCCGAAGCCGATCAATGGCACACCAATCAAGAGAATCCACACCAGCCAGCGCTGGCGCGACCCCTGCGAGAAGCGCCAGATCAGCATGTACACCACCGCGCCGTAAATCAGCATGGGGGTGAGATAGAATGGAAGTGGCAGGTGGACGATCAAGCCACTGGCGATATAATGCCACCATGAGGCATAATAAGCCAGGAGATCAATGAGCGCGTTACTGAGCGCCATTAGCAGCCCGCCCGCCAGCGCGCCGAGCAATACCGCTTTTGGCGGGCGGACAAAGAGCACAAAAATGGCATAAACGATGATGACAAATGGCATCACATGTATAGCATACAGTTGTATATCCACGTAGAACCCCTTTATATTGGGTAGTACCAGGGCGGGGCTTGCCCCCGCCCCGGTACTACCGAGAGAGAAAGGAACCTGTTATGAATATTCTACCGCTTCGTGTTGCGCTTGCACAAATCAATGTGACTGTTGGCGATCTTGAGGGCAATAAGCAGAAGATTTTGGCCGCTATGCAAGAGGCATCTCAGGCGGGGGCGCATATTGTTTGCCTGCCTGAACTGGCGCTGGCCGGCTATCCGCCTGAAGACCTGCTGCTCAAGCCGGGTTTTGTGGACGCCAATTTACGCGCTTTGCAGGAACTCATCGAGGCCAGTCGCGCTTTACCGGGCCTGACTTCGGTGATTGGTTTTATTGATCGCGACCACGATATATATAACGCGGTGGCTATGGTTCATGAAGGCAAACTGTATGGCACGTATCATAAGCATTACCTGCCCAACTATGGCGTCTTCGATGAGAACCGCTACTTCCAGGCGGGACGGAAAGCGCCGCTCTTTCTTATCAACGGCGTGCATGTGGGCGTGAATATCTGCGAGGATGTGTGGTATCCCACCGGCCCTATGACTATGCAGGCGCAGGCTGGCGCGGAAGTCATCATCAATATCAACGGCTCGCCATACTACGCGGGCAAAGAGTTGTTTCGCCAGCAAATGCTGGCGACGCGCGCGGCTGATAACGGGGTGATCGTTGTTTACCTCAATATGGTGGGCGGCCAGGATGAACTGGTCTTTGATGGTGGCAGCATGGTTTTTGACG
>DAHVFL010000503.1 GCA_027316975.1 Chloroflexota bacterium
CCGGTTGAGCCTGCAATTGCTGGATGAGCAAGGTGCAGATACCATCATTAAGCCGCACTTCGAATATTTCGAGCAACTACTCCTGGAGAGAGGGCAGGGATGAAAGTTATTCATTATCGTATTCACCTATTGGAGCCGACCCTGGTCACTTCTCTACAAGGCGACCCCAACAGCGGGGTGGCCTTTGATTACCTACCGGGCAGCGCTTTACGCGGTATTTTGATCAGCAAGTATCTCCTCCCGAAGTCGGCTAATGGGAGCGATGCCAGTGATGCTACGCTGCGGCGTCTTTTCTTCGATGGCACCACCCGTTATCTCAACGGCTATCCTCTGGACGCTTACGACCATCCCAGCCTGCCGGTACCCGCGTCCTGGCAGCACGTCAAGGAGAAGGAAGGCGAAATTTTCGATTTCGCCGTCGAGGCACAGGATGGCGAGCAGCAATGGCAATCGGTTTCGGCATCATTCTACACGCAGTCTGGCAACACCGTGCGGTTAATCCGACCGGCGCGCAATATCGCGGTACATACCCAGCGCACCGCACGATTTGGCCGCGCCATGCCAGAGTATCGTCCTTCCAGAAGTGGTCAGGCGAGCAGAAGATCTACCATATGGCTCGACAAGGACGAAATTCCTGGTGCTGTGTATCGCTACGATGCGCTGGCCGCCGGGCAGACGTTCCGGGCTGCCATCATATGTGACAATGACACCGACGAGCCGACTTTGCGGGATGTAATGCAGGACCTAACAGCTGGTTATGTAACGCTCGGTGGCTCGCGTAGTGGCGGCTATGGACAGGCCCGTATCAGTCTGATAGACAACGATGACGCGGATCGGGACGCGGCTGAGGACGACAAGGATGCACCGGAGGGCAAATTGATCGTTACGCTGCAAAGCGATGTACTGCTACGCGACGAGAGGGGCCAGTTTGTTGTCGATCCCGAACTTTTGTGCCGGGTATTGAGCAGGCATCTGGGAGTGGAACTGGATCTCAAAGATGCGTTCCTGAAGGCCGAGGTGATTGGCGGGTTCAACCGCAAATGGGGTCTGCCACTGCCACAGACGCTTGCAGTACGCATGGGTAGTGTGCTGGTTTTTAAAGGCCCCGGCTGTGACCCCACACTGCTGGATGATCTGGAGATACGCGGCATCGGCGAGCGTCGTGCCGAAGGTTTTGGCCGCATCGCCTTCAATCGGCAGCGTGTGGAAGAGCTTACAGTGGACTATACGCCAAAGAGTCACGGTCTGGCTGATTTCATCGTCAGCGAGGTAGAGGCACGCAAACTCGCCAGGTTGATGGTCGATCGCATGCTCAGGCAACGCTTGGACGAGTGGCTTCTGGCGGCGGTCAACGAGATAAAGATTAATAATCCGCCATCCAACACGCAGATTTCGCGCCTGCGAGGCGTTGTGCTTGAGGAAATTCGCAAAGCAGCGCCGGGCACCGATAAGATATGCAAGTTCATCGACAGCATTGAAAAGAGAAGCAGCGCCCGCCGCCAGTTTGAACGCAGCATCGTCGACGGAGAACCTCTGCTCCGCTGGCTCAAAGATCTGCTTAGGTGCGGGCGCGAGGGCGCGTGGACGATGGCCGACAATGATTGGAGAAATCGCCTGCGTATAAGCGGCGTTGAGGTTGGCGCCAGGATCGGCGACGTGAAAGCGGAGATAAACGATGGTTTGCGTCTGGAATACGTCCTGCAGCTCATAGACCTGGTGCTGGCACACGCGGCCAAAGAACACCGAGAGGAGAACTAGCCATGCCCAAACCTTCGTGGTCCGGTGATGTATCGCGCAAAATCGTGCGGCGCATTGTGGTTGAGGGCGATCTCGTCCTGCAAACCCCCGCCCATTTCGGCAACGGCGAAGGCGATACCCTGGTCGACATGCCGCTGCTGACCGACCCACTGGATGGCAAGACGCCACTGCTGACCGGCGCCTCAATTGCCGGTGCTTTACGGAGCTATTTGCGCGAACGCGAACACGGCTTCAGAGCGAAAATTGCTACAACAGAAGATACGGGTGCAGACCACTCCAGATCGGCTAGCATACTCCTTTTCGGCGGCAACAAGGGCAACGATTATGGCGAACAGAGTCCGCTTATCGTTGAAGACGCACGCGGAAAAGACGCTGCTATTGAGTTGCGCGACGGGGTGCGTCTCGCGGGAGATAGCCGCACCAGTGTAGAAGATAAGTTGTTCACTATTAAGATGTGGGAAGCCGGTACAACGTTTCCCCTGCGCTTCGAGTTGGTCGTGTGCCAGCGTGATGATGTGCCCGCGCTTAAACAGGCGCTGGCTACGGCGCTCGCCGGTTTGAACGATGGCGGCATCACCATGGGCGCGCGCAAGCGGCGCGGCTACGGTCAGGTGAGCGTCACCGGGTGGCGCATCAAAGAATACGACCTGACAGATACTGCGCAACTGCTGGATTGGATCAAGAATAGCGCTGCAGCGTTGAGTGTCTCCGCCAGTCCAGATATACTCCAGGCGACCGGCGTTGGCGAGATGATAGCCGATCGGCGGCGGGCTTTCCACCTCAAGGCCGAATTCTTGCTGGATGGATCGTTGCTCATTCGCTCCGGGAGCGGGCCAGACATCGAACAGGCTGGTGCGAACGACGCCGAAATCCAGCGACCTGACATCATGCATCTGCATTCGAGGCGGCCGGCATTATCGCCTGGCGGGAAACGCATGCGCCAACCAGTCTTATCCGGTACCAGCCTCACCGGCGCGCTGCGCGCCAGAGCCTTCAAGATCGCCCGCCTGATTGCGCCAAACACGGGAGAAGGCGAAAAGGTAGCCCGCAAGTTGGT
>DAHVFL010000504.1 GCA_027316975.1 Chloroflexota bacterium
AAACAATCTCTAGCTCTCCAGGAAAAGATCTGGAGAGCTACTATCTATATTTTAGACGTGCGCCAGTTTATCCGGGTTCGCCACGAAACGAATGGCTCGGATATGTTGTGCCTCCACGTCAATAGTCAGCACGGCAAAGGCTCGATCACCAGAGCGCGTGATAAGCGCCAGTTGACCGTTGACTTCAGCCAACTCCACTCGCGTATCTGCCGGTAATGTATTCCTGAAAATGGGTGTGTTGTCCAGAATAAAACGCGCCACCACCTCACGACCAGAAATCTGTCGAGTCGCCACCCCCTTGACTTTGCCCCCTCCATCGGCCCAGAAGGTGACATCCTCGGCCAGCAAATTCACTAAGGCGGTCATCTCCCCCGCTTGAAGCGCGCGCTGAAAACTTGTCAGCATCTGCCGCTGCGTTTCAGGCGGTGTGGAGAAGCGTGGCCGGTGGTCGGCCAGGTGTTTCTTCGCCCGGCTGAACCACTGGCGGCAGGTCACTTGACTTTTGCCGAGAAAGGTGGCAATCTCAGCATAGTCATAGTCGAAGACTTCGCGAAGCAGGAAAACCGCTCGCTCAACCGGTTGAAGCTGCTCCAGTAGCAGCAGGAACGCTATCGAGATCGACTCTTCCCGATCAACGTGCTCCTCCGGGCTGATTACTTCGAGGATTTCAGCGGTGATAATCGGTTCTGGCAGCCAGGGACCCAGGTACTGTTCCCGTTGCCTGTGCGCTAAATGCAGTTGATCTACACATAAGCGGCTGATGATGGTCGTCAGAAACGCTTTAAGCGAGGTAATCGTTTCTGGCGGAGTACACTGGTAGCGCAGGTATGTTTCTTGCACCATGTCCTCAGCGTCCATCGCGCTGCCAAGCATGCGGTAGGCGATGGCAAAGAGATACGAGCGGTACGTTTCAAATGACTCCATCATACTATTATCCTTCATCGGCCTCATATTAACTCGCATTCCGGGTAGTATACATCATGTGGGGTCGCTCACACTCGCCGGGGCGTGTCGCAGCCGCACAAAATGCTCAATCCCGATTACCGGCATCAGAACCCGCTCTGCGGGATAGAACGACGCCCGGACGGTTGTCCAGTCAACGATAACTGGCTCAATCAATGGATAGTCCACGCCTTTCCATCGTACCATACACCCGCCTGCCGCCTGCACGTTACGGAACCAGTCGGCTTGCTCGCCAAAGGTGAGCGGGATCACAAAGCCATCCGCCGTTGGCCGCGCGGCCAGGGGCGTTGTGAAGGAACGACCGGAGCGCCGTCCCTGGTGATGGATTACGGCAAGCATCGGCAAGCGGCGGCTCCCGGCGAGTGACAACATAAGCGGATTGAGGCGTCGTGTGCCGGCGCGGAGCAAAGCGTGCGCGGCGCGATTGATGATACTGGCGGCGCGCGGCTTCGGTGATTCTAAAACCTTCATTCGATAAACCTCCGATTCTTTCTGTTCGATAATAAGGTGAAGAAATCTCCTGGAAGCCTAGAACCCTAGATTCTGCTTGACCAGGACAATCGTAATGCGACCGGGGTATGCCTCCCCATTAACGATCAGTATCTTGTTGATGGCGCTGGCCTGGCCGTACACCCGCTGTGTGCGTTCGCTCTCTAATGGAAAGCTGTGTTCGCGAATGCGGCGAAACCCTTCGTCTAGCGTGTTCACGAGCTTTTGCGTCCCGACTACCCAGATTACAGCACCCGCGCCGGAGGCAGCCGGACCCAACTGGCTGCCAACTGCTGACGCGATCATCACCTCTCCCTGCTCTGTGATGGCATGAACACTTCCCACCAGCACATCGGGACTGGCTCCCACTTTGCGTATCTCTTGTTGTTGCGTCACTCGATCAAGGGAATGCAGGCGCGCGCGCACCGATTGAAAGCGCGTGGGGTGTTCGATGTCCTCGGCCAGACCAATAAGCTCAAGGGTGCGAGATGGCGAGTTATAGACCTCCGCCCCCGATGGAATCAAGTCAAGCACGTGCGCTCTCGCTTCCTCTCCGGTTTCAAAGACCACAGCCCGAATGCGATGAGCTTCCAGCGCCTGCATCGTCTTCGCGATCTGTTCTTCCGATGCCAGTTGCGTAAATTCAGAATTTGCTATAAAAGTAGCCATTGAAATTGTTTTCACTTTCTTTGTGGATGCCGCGCGCAAACACACCTGTTTGCGCGCGGCTTGCTAGCAAGCTAGCTGTGCGTCTTAATTCTCTGAACGGGACAAATGCTCCAGGCCGAAGAAGGGGGCCAGTGGGATCACATCAAAATCGATCAGGTGAAATTGCGCGAAGGGCAATGTGGCGAGCGCATCCCTGGCGGCTTCCTCGCTTGCGCTTTCGAGCATCAACACCACTCTGTTTGGCTCATTGGCGCGGGTGTAGAATTCACGAACTACCCCTTGCTTGTAGAGTTCCCACACGGCTTGAATTTCTGCTGGCGCGTGTCGCAGCATCTCTTCGCGTGAAACGCCTTCGATAGGTTTGGGTAATACTAAAATCTTCATGAAACAGAACCTCCAATTTCTGTATAACCTCGCTTCACTAAAGCGGGCTTTTTCCTAAAACTCAGATGCCAGTAGCGACACCCCTTGCGGGTGTCCCATCTTCGTATTGCTTGCATATGCTCGTCGTTTAACAGGACGGGACACCCGCAAGGGGTGTCGCTACTGGCTTTTCAATAATAGGAGAACCGTTGTTGCGGTCCTCACCAGAATGCTGCTCACAAAGAAAGAGGGTCGAGGGGTCGTGTTTGTGACAACATCAATGTCTGTCACAAACACGACCCCTCGACCCTCTTCATTGCTGTGGAT
>DAHVFL010000505.1 GCA_027316975.1 Chloroflexota bacterium
TGACACGCCCACCGCCAATAAAGCGGCCTGCCGGATGATATCACCTTCGTCGTAATACGCAGCCATTCGTGGGCGCATAATGGCCGATTCTAACAGACCTTCTTCCCTCAAAGGAGCAGGACCGGCGCCGAACTTTTCCATCATCGCCTGATGTAGCGCCAGCACATCTGCTAAACTGAGGTAGCGTATTTCTTCCATTATTTATACGCTCTTAGTTTTCAGCCAGGTAGCGGTACGTCTTCTCATTTTGCTGCCAACTTTCCTCGAAAGCCTTGCGCAGATCAGGCGACATTACAGGCCGTACCTCTGCTGGACGAATTTCAATAGACAGCAACTGCCCATCCTTGAGATTCTGGCGTTCCACTTCCTCTTTTGGAATAGTTACAACGTAGCTGTTACCGACCTTACGTAGTTTTTGCCACAGCATAATAGTCCTCCTTTGTATATATTGTATATACTACTGCTACGAATGATACGACACCGTTTTCTTGATGTCAAGATTCGCGGGTTTCGGCCCTGCATCCTGGCGGGTGAAAGCAGTAGCGACACCCCTTGCGGGTGTCCCGTGCGCGGCTGCGTGCAGGGAGACGGGACACCCGCAAGGGGTGTCGCTACTGCTTGTTGTATCACCCCGAAGGGTGGAGACCCGGGTTTCATGGACAGGCGCTTGCTATGCGCTATCGAACATGTATACAATAACCCAAAACAGGATTTGGATGGATAGAAACAATGGCCGATTCTATGAATTTCCCAACAGCGCGCGAGCGCGTACTGACTTACGGCGACACCACCATAGGCATCATTCCCGAAATTTGCCTGATCTCCCATTTTCAGGTGGGAACATGGCGCGTGCTGTATCGACCGGATGAGACGAGCAACGTAAAACGCTGGGGAATGCCCTTGATGATCCCCAATTTTTCACGCCTGAAAGATGGCATGTTCCAGGAGAAAGGCACCTCACTACCCATCCATGGCTTTGGGCGCACTATGCCCTGGGCGGTCACCGGGATACGCGAGACCGCTTTGACCATGCAATTGAGCAGCAGCGATGCTACAAGGACTGACTATCCCTATGAGTTCACCTTCACAGCCACCATCGAAGTTGGCGAAGGAACGCTCACCTATACGCTGACAATGGAGAATCGCAGCTCGGAAAATATGCCTGTTGCCCCCGGCTTCCATCCCTACTTTACCGTCGCGCAAGCGAAGAAATCCGCCCTGGTGACACATGGCCTGGCCGGCTTCGCCGTACAGAATTTCGACTGGGTCGAACATATCCCCGATAATCCTTACCCGTTTTCACATACTGTGAATATCGAAATTCCAGGGAGTGGCGCGTTAACCATCGAAGAACTGCCGCAAAATGACGAGTACGCGCTGCATACTATGCAAGTCTGGTCTGAGCCACCAACAAAGCCCGACCACGAATTCGTCTGTTTTGAACCAACCGTCGGCAGCGAGGACGCCCTCAATCGCCCCGCCGACCGTCTCAACATTGCAGCCGGCCAATCACGCCGCATCGTATTACTATTGAGGGCCAGGTAATAGCCAGGGCGGGAGCAGGCCCCAGAGGCGTTCACAGAAGCACGGCTGTCATCCTGAGCGCAGCGAAGGATCTCTCGTGGGGCCAGGCGCAGATTCTTCGCTGCGCTCAGGATGACAGGGGGCGGGGCTTATCCTCGCCCTGGCTCACAATGCGCCCAACTTCAGCGACACTCGTTCGTATATAAGATGTTCCTTAGAAAGCCATATATCCGTGCAATTCGCGCATTCATACGCTATAATAGGAACATTACCAGGTACCCACCTATCTACGAGCTTATCAAGACGCGCAATTGCAGGGGTATAAAATGAATTGAGCGAATGCAGGTGGGAAGAAAGTCAGGGCATCTTCATGGATAAAGAACCCGCCAATCGCTATTGGCTACAAAATAATAATACGCCGCCGCGCCAGTCGAACCAGATACGCCCTGGCCCCGGTGGTCGCCCCAATGGACAACCGCCTCAGAGGGGATTTTCAATGAATCGCTGGTTGCTGATTATCGTGCTTGTCATGCTGGGCATCTACCTGTACCAGTTTTTGAGCGCGAGCAACACTACCACCAGTCAATCCCAGGTCAGACAGTTGAGCTACAGCGACTTCATGAAAGAAATTAACGCTGGCAACATCAAATCTGCCACCATCATTGGCTCAACCGATATCTCTGGCAATTTCTGCACGACTGAAGGACAATATACACAGTATCACGTCTTGCAGCTTCCTTTTCCCGACCCGAATCTGCTGTCCATACTCAATGACCCCACCAGTTCTAAATTTGTAAAGCCAAGCTGTCAGGCCCAGACCACCGTCGTCACACAGGCCCCGGCAGATAACAGCTTCTGGCTGAACATCCTGATCACCTTCCTGCCCTGGATCTTCTTGATCCTCATCTTCGTGGTTATCAGCCGCCGCGCCACACAGGGACAGCAGGGCATATTCAGTTTCGGTAAAAGCCGCGCCAAACTGATACTCGAAGATCGCCCCAGCACCACGTTCGCGGACGTGGCAGGCGTCGACGAGGCCAAATTTGAATTGGAAGAAGTGGTCGAGTTTTTGAAGACCCCCGGCAAATACCAGCGTCTGGGTGGCAAAATCCCGCGCGGCGTGCTGCTGGTCGGTCCTCCGGGAACCGGCAAGACGCTGCTGGCGCGCGCTGTGGCGGGCGAAGCAGGCGTGCCGTTCTTCTCGATGAGCGGCTCGGAGTTTGTCGAGGTGCTGGTGGGCGTAGGCGCCAGCCGCGTGCGCGATCTGTTCGACCAGGCCAAGAA
>DAHVFL010000506.1 GCA_027316975.1 Chloroflexota bacterium
GCGCTGGTTCTTTTGTTCATAATTGGCTTCTTCTTTTCGGTTATTCCGGCGGGGCGCGTGGCTGCTCGCGCGTTGTATATTCTGCCTGAACTGATCCTGGCGTCGCAGCCGGGGGCGCTTTCGCTGGCTGAGGACCCGATACGGCATGTACAGAAAACCATTCCGTCCAGCAGCGGTACGGTCTACCTGGATATTTACGAGCCGACTACACCGCCGCCTGTGGTGCCGGGGGCGCGTGAAGGAGTGGTGGTTATTCCTGGCGTGGGTGACGAACGGTCGGTTGACCAGCTTGTCAATTTCTCGCAGGGATTAGCGCGGGCGGGACTGGTGGTGATGGATATGACCACGCCTGCATTGCTCAACTATGACCTGTCGTACTCGGATACGGACGCGGTTGTGCAGGCGTTCAAGACGCTGGCAAGCTGGCCGGGTGTGGGGGCGCAGCGTGTTGGTATCATCGGCTTTAGCGCGGGTAATGCGCTGGCAACCTTTGCGGCTGCCGACCCGCGTGTGCGCGACAAAGTGGCCTTCATCCTCTGTTTTGGCGGCTACTTTAACACGACGACGCTGCTGCGCGCCTTCGGACGCCGCGCCTTAGATGTGAATGGACAGGCGCAGCCCTGGCATCCACAGTACGTGCCGGTTGAGGTGCTGGCGAATGTCATCGCGCCCTTGTTGCCCTCCAACGAGGCATCGCGTCTGATAAACGCGCTCGCGCCTGGGGGCGCGCCGCTTACGCCTGACGAACTGGCGCAGTTTTCGCCGGATACCGTCGCTCTCTATCACCTGCTCAATGGCGATGAGCCTGGACAGGTGGATGCCAATATTGCGGCGCTTTCCGCGCCTATCCATGCCCTGCTCGATCAACTGTCGCCGAGCCGTGTGATCGGGCAGATTCGCGCGCCTATTTACCTGCTGCACGACCGCAGCGACGAGTATGTACCATTCACCGAATCGCGAGATTTTGATGCCGCGCTCAACCGTCTGCATCACGCGCACGATTTCGCGGAGTTCGGCATCTTCCAACATGTTGAGGTGAAGTCGAATATCGACCCCGGCCAGTTGGTTGGCGATGGTCTATCGCTGAACCGTATTCTTAATGAGGTGCTGCAACCTGGCGTTTGAAGCGTTGGAATGGAGTGAGGGGAACCAGGGCGGGGGCAAGCCCGCGCCCGTACCCTGTACGAGGCAAGACGACCAGGGCGGGGGCAAGCCCCGCCCCTACCCTGTACGACGAGAAGCGTTGGAATGGAGTAAACGATGCTGGTGCTTTCTATTATCTGGGTGGTGATTGGGTTACTGGTCGGCGCGTTGGGGTGTGGCGCGAGGCTGCGTCCTATGTTATGGGGCAGGCGTGGCTGGCTGGTCATGCTTTGTATTGGTATGATGGCTGCTTTGCTCGGCGGCTGGCTGGGCGCGTGGCTATTTGGTTCGCAATTTGCGACTGCGGCTGCGCTGTGGGTTGGTGTGGTGGGTGTCAGCCTGTTGCCCAGGCTTTTCACACGCAGAAAAATGATGCACGGCTGTCCCTAATGAACATTACCAGGCACAATCGGCACTGTCATCCTGAGCGCAGCGAAGGATCTCGATCCCCGGCGAGACAGACCCTTCGCTGCGCTCAGGGTGACAAATCATTCCCGATTTCGGTCGGTAATATTCATCAGGACGGTGGCGGGCATGTTTCGTGATGCCCGGGTTTGGTCGTCACAATTGATTGGGACACGGGCGTCTCGATGAATATGATTCCTAGATTCGGTTGTTAAACATCATCAGAATGGGGATGAATGTTTCGTGTTATTTCTGCATTTCTGTTCGGTGTTCTATGATTGAATCCAGAGGAGCGATGAGTTGTGATAAACGATATTGAAAACAACGATATGCAGCAGTCAGCCAGGAAACAGGAACGCGGCAGGGCATTTATCGTCTTTGGCTCTATCTGCGCGCTATTAAGCATAGCGTTGTTTGTGCTCGCGCCCTTTGTTGTGGCTTCGACGATAGACGCCAATAAGAGCGAAACTGGCGGTGGCCTCGGTACAGTAGTGCTTAGAGGATTTGCGATCACAGCGGCCAGGGGTATCGCTCAGGGGATGACGATGGCAGGCATCGTCTTCGGCATTATTGGTATTATTATGATTGCGACCGGCGTGGTGAGGGAGTACCGGAGACGGAAAGCATACAGGTAATCTATCTCAGTAATCATTGTAAAGGCGGGGAAGGGTTGAGTCTTTCACTCGTAGGTTTTTTAGGAAAGGGGCCAGCGAGTGGGATCTGTCATCCCTTCGCTTCGCTCCAGGGCAGGCTCTGAGCGCAGTGAAGGAGCTGCGTGCTGCCGACGAGAGATCCTTCGCTGCGCTCAGAGCCTGCCCTGGAGCGAAGCGAAGGGATGACAGCCTCTGGCGACCGGCGCGTTTCAATACACCTACGAGTGAAAGAAGGGTTGAGTGGGGTGGAGGCTCTTGCGGTCGCCTTCGTTCACCAAGCATGGCTTGCAAGCGCGCTACGAATGCATCCTCCTGGCCCTCTTTGAAGACGCCCAGCACGTAGCGGTCGGGGCGCAGCAGCACGAACAGGCGCGGGTTGCGCAAGGGGAAATGCTTGACGTGGTTTTGCAGGGTCACGAAACGCACATCTAAACGCTGCCAGATGTCCGATTGTAAGGAGGAGAAGGCTTTTTGCGGATCAGCGTGCAGGCGCAATAATGCAAAACCTGGCCCCAGCGCAGTATCCAGCAACACGTTCTCGCCAGTATGACTCAGGATTTCGGGTTGGGGCAGCATTTTGCC
>DAHVFL010000507.1 GCA_027316975.1 Chloroflexota bacterium
CGGGATAGGATGACAGGACGGGACAGGATGACAGGGCGGGACAGGATGACAGGATAGGATGGCAGAACATGACCGGTATGAGTGGGAAAAATTCATCAATATCCAACTGTTACCGCACTGTGCGGTAGATCGCTTATGTAGTATAATTCTGGTCAATATTGCGCGGGTTTTTAAGTATTTTCTTGTGATGGTGTTAAAATGACAGACGTGATCGTGCGTATTGTTCTGACAGTCGTGATTGTGCTTGCTGAAGTAGGGATCGGGTTCTTTGCGCGTCAGCTGGCGGTGCGTCGTCTGAAAACGACGGTGCTGGATACCTGGGTTATTCAAACTATCGGTATTGCTATTCTTGTTCCTTTCATCCTCATCGCTATTGTGCTTGTGTTGTTCTTTATCACAATGAATAGCGATTTCCTCGTCATACTCTGGCAGGGTATTACGAGTAGCTTGCAGATCAAGGATGTGAGAGGCGCCGTTCTCGCTATCGTGGGGAACATTACCCTGACGCTGCTGATTATCGGGCTGGGAGTTGGCACTGGTCGGACGGTGATGCGGATGGTCATCGGGGGGCGATTGGCAGAGCATCGCCTGGATATTAACATTCGCACGTTGCTGGCTCGCATCATGTATGGCATTACTCTCACGGTCATCGTTTTCTGGATATTGTCGCTGTGGCAAGTTTCGATTGCTGTGCCGGTAACCGTGATTTCCGCGCTGACAGTGGCCTTCACATTTTCCATTCAGGATATTTTAAAGAACCTGGTGGCTGGTTTATATATCCTGGTGGAGCGTCCTTTCCATATCGGCGATCAGATCACGACAGCGAATTATACGGGACAGGTGGAGAACGTGCAACTGCGTGCCACGCGCCTGCGACTGGTAAGCGGGGAAGAGGTGTCTATTCCGAACGCGCTCGTATTTGGCGGGATAGTCGTGAATAACACCGAATACGAGCAGAGGCGCGCAACCATCGCGCTCATTATGCTTCAGGATGCATTTCAACAGGATGAAACACCGGCGCAGGTTCTCAAGGTCGTAAAAGAGATGGAGAATGTGCTGGTCAAACCTGCGCCGACTATTGCTGTGAGCCGCTTTGCGGGAATAACAGGCGCATTTACCGAAAGCGGCACCGGCTATACGGGAACGGAAAAGACTGTATTTCTCATCCTGCGCTTCTGGATGCCGGGCGGGCGATATCAGACCGTGACCGAGGTAATGTGCGCCTTACATTCAGCTTTACCAGAGGTAGACCTGGTGGTTGAAAGTTCGGGCGGAGATGTATAAATTGTTGCCGGATGATCGCATGGTCATGCAGAAATAGCTCTACTATGATTGGTGTGTTCCTTTAAGGAGCGTTTAATCGTTGGAATATTACAGACCTCTACCGGAAGGTATACGGCGCGTAGGCGTGATTGGCGGCACGTTTGACCCGGTTCATTACGGACACCTGGTTATAGCCGAGGAAGTCTATCATGTGCTTGGTCTCGCCGAAATGGTATTCGTGCCAGCCGGGTATCCGCCGCATAAATCAGATAGCCTGGTGGCAGCGGCGCACCATCGCCTGGCAATGTTGGAACTGGCGATTGCGAACAACGCGCATTTCTCGATCTCGCTGGTTGACCTGGAGCGGCCAGGGCCATCCTATACGGTAGAGACGTTGCGCCTGCTGCGCCAGCAATGGGGAGAGCAGACGGCCATGTATTTTTTGATCGGCTGGGACAGCCTGGAAGATTTGCTGACCTGGCATGATCCTGCGGGTGTTTTGGAGCAAGTATCATACCTTGTAGCTGTGCGGCGACCGGGTTACAATGAAGAAAGCGGGTATCGCGATTCTCTGGAAGCGCGGCTGCCGGGTATCAAGCAGAGGTTACTGGTGGTTTCCGCGCCGCAATTAGAAATCTCTTCGACGGATTTGCGGACACGCATCGCGGAGGGACGACCCATCACATACCAGGTACCCGAAAGTGTTGAGCAGTACATTGAACAGAATAGACTCTACCAACGTATATAAAGGTGATACGTCGTGACGCACATGCATTTCGATCTGGGAGATCGGCTGCGCCTGCGCAAGCCGCACCCCTGCGGAGGCTACGACTGGCTGGTGGTACGTCTGGGAGCAGATATCGGCCTGCGTTGCGAAAAGTGCGGGCGTCGTGTATTATTGCCTCGTGCCGAAGTCGAGCGACGCACCAAACAGGTGATCTCGCGGGCGATGGACACATAAAAGAAGGCAAGGAGTTCAAGGTATGGCTCTAGCCAATTCACAGGGCGGCTTCCTCACACTGCTCAAGAAGCGGAATTTCTTGCTGCTCTGGCTGGCCCAGCTTATCTCCATGACTATTCAAAATTCCTCAAACTTCGCTGTGCTGGTACTCATTTCGGTGAAGACCGGTTCGACCCTGTTGATCGGCCTGGCGATCGTTAGTTTTAGCGTTCCGGCTGTTCTGATTGGCGCGCCCGCAGGGGTGCTGGTAGATCACCGCAATAAGCGGCGCGTGCTGTGGTATAGTAACTGCCTGCGCGCTATTGCAACCTTTGGCTTTGTGGTGTCATTGCTTTTGAACAGCAATCAACTGATTCCTGTCTACCTGCTTACCTTTCTTATCTCATGCATCGGGCAGTTCTTTAGTCCAGCCGAAGGCGCCTCTATTCCTATGCTGGTCAGCGAACAGGAGTTGATGCCAGCGCTTTCCCTCTTCAATATTACATTTATGCTTTCGCAGGCCCTGGGCTTCTTACTGCTCGCGCCCATTCTGCTCACTTTCTTGCAGCCTTT
>DAHVFL010000508.1 GCA_027316975.1 Chloroflexota bacterium
GATCGTCGCTTTTGAGCAGGCGCGTCACTACTTCCAACCCCTCTTCCAGGCGAGCCATGCGCGTTGGAATATCGCCGAGTTCAAAGCCAAAAAGCGTATGCTCGCGCTCCTGCCAGCCCGCTCCAAGCCCCAGGCACATGCGACCGCCGCTCAAATCGTCCAGCGCGACGGCTTGACGGGCCAGCAGCATGGGATCGCGAAACGAAAACGGCGCGACCAGCGGCCCGAAAGAAATACGCTGCGTATGATCGGCCAGGTAGGTCAGCGAAACGATCATCTCCAACGATGCCTTATCCGGCGGGTGCGCATTGGTAAAGTGATCCGAGCGATACAGCCCGGCAAAACCCAGCGTCTCAACCTCGTCAACCAGCCTTTTCCAGCGCGACCACGTCAAACCCTCCTGTCCCTCGATTTGTATTGATAAAGCAACCATGAATTTACACTCCTGTCTCTGATTTTTCCCTTTTATATTGTAACCAATCATTGGGACGCCTGCATCTCTGTCGTCTCGATGATTTTTACCAATCACCACTGGTCTTGTCATCCTGAGCGCAGCGAAGGATCTCGGCCCACCGCTAGTCAGACCCTTCGCTACGCTCAGGGTGACAAGACATTCCCGAACAAACACTGATAAACCAATCTTATCTTATTGCCTGTCAGGGGTTACTGTGGTACTATTAGCCTGAGAATAATCAGGATCGACTTTCGCATAAACTATGGACTTTGTAACAACTCTTTCGGAATACCAGCCAATCGCCATCACTATTGGCAATTTTGATGGCATCCATCGCGGGCACCAACGTCTGTTGCATGAACTGGGTGCGGTGGCTCAATCCCTGCGCTGCAAACCAGTTATGATAACATTCTCACCACACACATTGCTGGTGGTGCGACCAAACATACAACTGGAGTGCCTGACCACGCTCGAAGAGAAACTGGCGCTGGTGACACGCTATGGCGGGGTGGCGGATAGCATCGTAATTCATTTCACACCGGCAGTAGCCGCGCTGACTGCCGGCGCATTCCTGGACGAGTTGAGAGCGCACTTCGACATTCGGGCTATGGTCATCGGCTCCAATTTCAGCCTGGGGCATAATAGAATGGGTGATGTGCCTTTCTTACAACAATACGGACAGGACCATTCTATACACATCCTACCCATTGAGCTTGAGGAAGCCGAGCGAGCGCGTATAAGCAGCACGCGCATCCGTTCATTAGTAAGTGAGGGGCACATCTCCGAAGCCAATGAATTACTGGGACACCCGGTTATCGTCAGCGGCATCGTTATGCGAGGCGACCAGCGCGGCAGGCTGTTGGGCTTTCCCACCGCCAACCTGCTGCCAGAACCTCACAAGCTATTGCCCATGAACGGCGTATACGCCGCGCTGGTACATATCGAACACCCGGCAGAAAGTGACGCAACAGAACAGCTACCCGTCTCTTATACACAGAACGCATGGAACAGCGTGGTGAATATCGGCGTTCGTCCAACCTTTGGCGGGCAGCAACGACTGGTTGAGGCGCATCTCCTGGATGTTCAACTCGATGTGTATGATAAACGTATAACTATTGACTTCATCGCTCGCTTACGAAACGAGCAACGCTTTAATGGTATTGATGCGCTGAAGGCCCAAATCGCAGTTGATGCGCAACAGGCGCGTTTACTTCTCCAAAAGGGAGGTTGAGCAGGGTGAAAACTCGCCAGAACCCGCTCCAGAGGGTCGAATCTATGCTCCAACGCATGGTGGAACGTCCCTTTGCGTCAATTTTTCATAGCAAGCTACAGCCCGCGCAGGTGCTGCGCAGGCTCGAACGCGCCATGGAAGATAACGCGCACCTGCTGGGTGAAGGGCGGCGGCTGGCCCCTGAAGTGTACGACATCTATCTCAGTTTCAAAGACCACCAGCAGTTGAACCCCATCGAGGCCACCTTACTAAAAGATTGGCAGCAGCACCTGATCGAGTTTGCGCGCCAGCATCGCTACACCCTGCGCGCCGCCCCGATATTACGCCTGCACCCCAGAAGCGACCTGCGCCCCGGTGAAGTAAGCATCGAGGCGCGTGTCATCGATAAGCATAACATAGGCCAGGATGGAGATGGCGGCATCGCGGCTACCCAGGCCATCAGCGCCGAGCAATTGGAACGCATACGCAACCAGATGTCCTTCAGCCAACCAGGCGTATCCAACCCTGGCATGATACCAGGGTACATGACAGGCGGAGCATCCAATCCCAACGCGGGCGGCTACTCACCAACTTTGCCGCCCACGCCCATCATGCCCCCGTCATGGTTGACCATTCGTTTGCCACAATCACCGGAGAAGGTCTATCGCATCGAAAAACCGGCCATCAAAATTGGCCGCCAGCTTGACAACGATATCATCGTGGAAGACAAGCGCGTTTCTCGCTATCACGCTCAAATCAAATTCGAATCAAACGGACAATTTACCATCTATGACCTCGGCAGCACCAATGGCATTACCGTAAATGGCACGCCTCACCTGCGCCAGCACACCCTGCGCAGCGGAGACCGTTTCACGATTGGTAGTTATGACTTTTACTTCGAAAGAAGATAAGGGGCGGGCACTCGCAAGAAATGCCCGGTATATGATCTATGACATTAGATGTGTTTTTATTAATCCTGCGGCTCTTATTAATCATCTTGCTCTACCTTTTTCTTATGCAGGTGGTCATCGCCATCACACGCGATCTGAAGAAAATGACCACCAGCAAAGAATTTGGCACAGGCAAAGCAGGTCCCGT